>JABHXI010000177.1 GCA_018657375.1 Candidatus Nitrosopumilus sp.
CTAAAAATTAACCGCGAAGTTTACCGCGTTTTCTTCTACTCTCTTCTGATCTAACTTTGATAATCTTGAAATGAACTGCACATGAAATACAATAGTGCTTTAACACAGTTGGTGATGCAATGTATGCGCCTTGTGCTCGTAATTCTTTAGCTAATGTATGCTCTACTAAATTTAGTCTTGATGTGACTTTTTTGGCCTTATCCTTTGGAACTGTTTGTCCGCAGTTAGTACATTGTACTGTACCTGAAGATCCTTTTCCTCCTTTTGTACGACCTCTACTTGCACGTTTAAGTGGCATAAAATTCAGCCATTTTGCCTCCTTATATTCTTGCGGTTAATTTAAGAAAATTGATGATCTTACCCCCAAAATTATGAAAAAATGATTTATCCTTTAATGCTAGTTTGAGCAAATAATTTTGATGAGTTTGAAAGGATTGTGTCATGGTTGCTTTAGGTCTGGTGTAGAATTAGTTGTTTTGAAAGGCAGAATTCTCTGTTCTGATTGTTTTAATCAAGATGATGGAAAAAACTAAATTTACTAAATTTAAAAATTAAGTCATGAAATTATCTATTTTTTCACATTGTGCCCTTGATACCATTTCCATTGATGGTAATTCTTATGAACAAATTGGAGGAGCTGCCTCTTACTGTGGACTTATGGCACGTGAATTCAAATTTGATGTAAATCTTTTTACAAAATTTGGCTCTGATTTTCCAAAACAGTATCTCACTGAACATAAAATTAAGTTAATAGATTCTGAATCTGAAAAAAATACTACTAAATTTTCTATATCTATTTCTGGTTCCGATAGAACTTTGAAACTTGAAAATGAATGTGATCCAATTGAGTATTCTAATCTTGATGCTGATGGCCACATTGCCAGCCCCATTTTTCATGAAATTTCTGATGACGTTTTCAAAAAAATTAAATCCGATTCTAATTTTTTATTTGTTGATCCTCAGGGCTTTTTACGTCAAAAAGACTCTAACGGTAATGTCATTTTAAAAAAAACTGATCTTGACTTGTCTGATGTAGATGCAATCAAAATTAACCCTGAAGAGGGTCAAAACATTGTTAGCGGTTCGCATGATGAGATGATGTTGGCATTACAGAAAAAGGGGATTGAGTATGTACTATTAACTAACAAAGTGGATGTTTCTTTGTTGGTAAAAAATCGAGTTTACTCTCTTCGATTGCCAAATAAAACCACCCACGACACAACTGGAATTGGAGACATTTTTTGTTCTACATTTACCTGTACGATGTTAAAGGAAAAAGACTTCCTATGGGCACTGTGTTTTGCGGCAGGTTCTGCCCAGGCTGCACTTGAATCTAACAATGTAGGATTGCAAAAAATTCCCAAAAAAGGAATGGTAGAAAACAATGCCTCATATTTTTATAATTTGGTGGATTTTAGAGACCTGTAGTTTGGTATTTGATCTCTATTGCTAAGTTGTGTTTTGGTATTTCCTACTCACATCTTAACTCTTAGTTGATTTTTTTCCTTGTATGGTTATGCTGAATTATTTGGATTTATTCCACTAATCTGGCATCTTCTTTAATGGTATTTAGTACAAGATGAGTTAGTGTATTTTCAACATTAGGCATTGCTGATATTTTTTTTACAAAATCACTCAAAAATCCACGCGTTTTGAACTTGGCAATGATTACCATGTCTGCACCACCTGTCACATCATAAACTGCAATTGTACTATCGTATTTTGCAATCTCATCTTCAATTTCTAACATTTTACCTTTACTGGTTTTAATTTCAATTATTGCTGTAATGTCAAATCCCAGTAATTCGTGATTAAGACGAACTGAATAGCCTTGAATGATATTTTCTTTTTCTAGTTTTTTTATTCTAGATAGAATTGTTACAGTAGATACGCCCAGCCTATGAGATAACTGTCGTGCAGATTGTCTACCATCTACTGAAAGATGTTTCAAAATCTCGATATCTTTATCATCCATACTTACAACGTATTATGCTAAACAAATATTTAAAAATATCACCATAATTAGAATATGTGTTACATAAATATCGAGAATTATTGTAATTTTTTACTAAAAAATTATGATAAGTTAAATATTTTAAAGTGATATTTTACGTTATGACGGGAGTTCGAATCTAGTTGGCCACGGCGTACGTTCTGATAAACTGCGAGCTTGGCTCTGAGGAGTTTGTAATCTCGGAGCTGAGGTCAATTGAGGGAGTAGTCGAGGTTCACGGCACGTTTGGC
>JABHXI010000178.1 GCA_018657375.1 Candidatus Nitrosopumilus sp.
TAACTGACGAACAAAGACAGCAGTATACAGTTGTCAGTCAAGCACTCAAGGTAATTCTGAATGCCAGCTATGGCGTAATGGGTGCAGAGATATTCCCACTATATTTCCTCCCAGTAGCTGAAGCGACAACAGCCGTGGGAAGGCATACAATTTTAGAGACAATTAAGAAGTGTGAAGACATAGAGATTGAAGTCCTGTACGGAGACACAGATTCATTATTTATTAAAAATCCTACAGAAGAGCAAATTCAAAAAGTAATTGAGCAAGCTAAAAATGATCACGGAGTTGATTTGGAAATTGACAAGACATACAGATATTGCGTACTGAGTGATAGGAAAAAAAATTATTTGGGGGTGACAAATTCTGGAAAGGTGGATGTAAAGGGCCTTACCGGAAAAAAATCCCATACCCCGGCATTCATTAAAAAATTATTTTTTGAATTGGTGGATGTACTGTCCGAAGTTCAAACGATGGAAGATTTTGTAAAAGCAAAAAAACAAATTTCTGAAAAAATTTCAGTGTGTGGTAAGAAGTTACAAGCAAAGGAGATCCCTTTAGAAGATTTAACGTTTAATGTAATGTTGAGTAAAGCACCATCAGAGTATACAAAAACAATACCGCAGCACATCAGGGCAGCAAAACAATTAGAGGGAATAAGAGAAATAAAAAAAGGAGACAAAATATCATTCATCAAGATATTAAACAAGCCTGGAGTGAAACCAGTTGAATTAGCAAAAAAAGATGAAATAGATTCTAAAAAATACTTGGAATTTTTAGAATCAACGTTGGAGCAAATTACATCATCTATGGATTTAGATTTTGATGTGATGCTTGGAAAACCAAAACAGACAGGGTTAGATGAATTCTTCTGGAGTTGATTGAGTGATGGAAGTTGACGGATTACTATTAACAGTTCTCGGAACAGTGGCAGGAATTTTAATTCTTACTGGATGGGTAGAGCAAATCTACAAAGGTTACAAAACCAAAAGCATGCAAGATATTTCAAAATTTTTGACGATATTTATCGCAGCAGGGTCAATATTGTGGCTAGTTTACGGATCAATAGTGTCAGATGTATTCATCATAGGCACAAACATTGCGGGACTAATTTTAATGATCATTGTCTCTACAATGAAAAGAAGATATCAAAAAATACTCAAGACATGATAATTTCAATCAAGAATTAAATACCATATAAAAAAATCCAAACAAAGATGTTTGTCATTAATTGTAAAAACTATGAAGAGATATCAGGTAATAAAATTATAAAATTTATTAAAATTGCAGAGAAAGTTTCTAAAAAATATAAAATTAAAATTGCCATATCGCCACCACAGCATCTGATAGGATTAGCTGCAAATAATTCAATTCCAATCTTAGCTCAGCACATAGATGATTCAAAAATTGGAAGTACCACGGGGTTCATTGTTCCAGAATTACTAAAAAAGTCCAAAGTCAGCGGATCATTGATCAATCATAGTGAGCATAGAATTTCAAGTAAAGAAATTGAAAAGCTAGTTTTAAAGTTAAAGGAATTAAAAATGACATCCATAGTGTGTGTAAAAGACATTGCAGAAGTAAAAAAATATGTTAAGCTTGATCCAGACTTCATTGCAATAGAACCTCCAGAGTTGATTGGTTCAGGAAAAGCAGTATCCAAAGAAAAACCAGAATTGATTGCAAAAGCTGCAAGTATAGTTAACAATTCAAAAAATAAAACAGAATTGCTTTGTGGTGCAGGAATTGTATCCGGTGAGGACGTGGCAAAAGCAATTGAGCTAGGATCAAAAGGAATTCTCGTAGCAAGTGGAATAATTAAAGCAAAAAGTTGGAATAAAGTAATTTCAGAATTTGCAAAGGCATTAGTTTAAAAAGCTAAAACATCCTGAAATTTTTGAATGGTAAAGAATAAGCCAGTCTACTCATTTGAGGAAGCAGATAGTAAAAAAAGAATGTTGTTAGGTGGAAAAGGTGCGGGCTTAAGTGAAATGACTCGATTAAAACTACCAGTTCCAGTAGGATTTACAATTACAACTGAAGTTTGTACCAAGTATTATGACAATAATAAAAAACTTCCAAAAGACGTGATGCCAGCAGTGATGAAAAACATTGCAAAAATGGAAAAAAAGACAGGTAAAAAATGGAATTCAATAAAAAACCCATTGCTAGTTTCAGTTCGTTCAGGTGCAGCAACATCAATGCCAGGAATGATGGATACAATTTTGAATTTAGGGTTAAATGAAAAAACAGTTGAGGGTCTTGCTGAACAAACAAAAAATCCAAGATTTTCATGGGATTCGTATAGGAGATTTATTCAATTATTTGGAAAAGTAGTGTTCGGAGTAAAGGATGAAAAGTTTGATTATATTTTAGATGAAGTAAAAAAGAAACAAGGAATTCAAGACGATAGTAAACTAAACGTGGAATCGCTAAAAACAATTGTTTTAGAATATAAAAAAATCTGTGAAGAGCACACAAAAAGAAAATTTCCAGACACACCAGATGAACAACTAGTGTTAGCGATTGAAGCAGTTTTTAAAAGTTGGATGGGGGAAAGGGCAATAGTCTATCGTGAAAAAAATAATATTACAAAAGATATTGCAAATGGAACGGCAGTAAATATCGTGGCAATGGTATTTGGAAATATGGGAGATGATAGCGCAACAGGAGTTGTTTTTACAAGAAACGGTCACAACGGTAAAAAAGAGATGGAAGGAGAGTATCTGATTAATGCTCAAGGAGAAGACGTTGTTGCAGGTGTAAGAACAGGAAAGAGTATCGAATTGCTAAAAAAAGATATGCCAAAGTTGTACAAAGAATTAAGCATTGCATGTAAAAAGTTAGAAAAACATTTCAAAGAACCACAAGACATTGAATTTACAATTGAACAAGGAAAATTTTACTTATTACAAACAAGAACTGCAAAGATGAGTGCAGGTGCATTA
>JABHXI010000036.1 GCA_018657375.1 Candidatus Nitrosopumilus sp.
AGAGATGCTGTAGGAATCTGGTCTTGTAAAAAATGTAATTATAAAGTAGCTGGAACTGCATATGACATTAAACTATAGTGCAAAAATCACCGTAGATGCTAAAGACAAAACAACTGCAATTTATGATTCTGTAAATGCTGATAACGAGTTTTATCCTGAAAATCCAGTTAAAACCAAAATAAAATTAAATCAAAAACTAGTGATTTCTGTTGAGACTGATCAGATTACCCATCTTAGAGCCAATTTGAATTCCACTCTTCGACTCATTCAAGCCAG
Organism: Candidatus Nitrosopumilus sp.; assembly: GCA_018657375.1. Lineage (GTDB taxonomy): Archaea > Thermoproteota > Nitrososphaeria > Nitrososphaerales > Nitrosopumilaceae > Nitrosopumilus. The sequence continues at coordinate 277 of JABHXI010000036.1, forward strand.
TTATGATTCCATTCAATCGGTAAAGATATAATCCGATGAAATTTGTAAATAGACATGTCTTCTCCACAAATGCCACCATGGCTCCAAGAACAAATTATGAAATTACAACAATCTCAACAAAATTTACAATCTATTGTTACTCAAAGACAACACCTTGAAATGGAAAAAGCAGAAACTGAAAAAGCACTTGAAGAACTAAAGAAAGTTGCTGATGATGATTCTGTCTTTAAACAAGCTGGAACTATTTTAATTAAATCTAATAAAAAAACACTAGTTGATGAATTGGAGGAAAAAGTTGAATTGGCTAAAACTAGATCAACTGTTCTTGAGAAACAAGAAACTCGTGTAAAGGAATCTCTCAAAGAACAAGAGGCAAAAATTACTGAAATGATGAAAAGTGGCGCTACGCCTCCTCCACCTACAACCACTACACCTGATAATCCTAGAAAATAATTTCTCTAGATTCTTTCAAATAAGATATTAGTAATTAATTACAAATGGTATTTGTGAAATTAGACCATCTTCGAATTATTGTAGATGAACGAGAACGAAAAAGTGGAATTCCTGATTTACTCAAATCTATTGGAATGGGAGTTGAAATGAAAACACTTCCTATCGGTGATTATATTGTTGCACCTGAAACTATTGTTGAAAGAAAAAGTATCAAAGATTTGATGGCCTCTGTTTTTGATGGACGACTTTATGATCAATGTACTAGACTCAAGGAAAATTTTGAACACCCTATTGTTTTGGTTGAAGGTAACGTTGATGAAATTGAAGAAATTACTGATAACCCTCTAGTTTTCTATGGTGCTTTATCTAGAGTTACATTGGAATTTAAAATTCCGATAATTCCTACTCCTAGTGCATCTCATACTGCTAAATTATTGGTTGCACTCTGTTCTAAAAAAGATGGTCCTAAAGGACCTTATTTGAAAAAAATTAAAAAATCATCTAATTTAGAAACTCAGCAATTATCAACACTTTGCAGCTTGCCTGGAATTGGTGAAAAATTTGCAGTCAGAATGCTTGAGAAATTTGGTACTCCGTTGAAAGTTTTTTCAGCAACTACTTCTGAATTGGCAAAAGTTGAAGGATTGGGTGAATCTCGTGCAAAAAAAATTAAAAATATGTTGACTACAAAAAATAAACTTCAAAAAGAAAGTAATCAGAAGACACTAACATAACTATTGCTGCAGTATTGTTTTGAGAATTTTTATACTATACATCTTAAGAAAATTTATGGATAATCGTGTAAATATTGCAGTAATCGTTGGAGTTGTATTTGTTTTAGCCTTTGCTGTAACTTTGACTCAAAGCGAGAATCAAGTTGAATCTCAAGTACTTGGAGATGAAATTCCTGAAGAATTAGTCTATGAATGGTTGAAAAAATATGATCCTTCTGAACAAACGATTTCTGTTTCTGGCACTGCTATGGCCTCTTCTAATCCTGACTCGTTAGTGATTGTGCTTGGAGTTGAATCTGAAGCCAAAACTGCTAATGAGTCACTATCTCAAAATTCCGATTCACTAAATTCTGTAATTTCCGCATTAGCTAATTCTGGAATTTCTGAAGATGAAATTCAAACATCAAATTTTTCAATTTATCCAATATATGACAGCATAAAGGATTTTAGTGGAAATTGGCAACAAATTCTAAATGGATATCGTGTTTCAAATATTTTATTAATTCAAACTGATAAAATTAATTCCGCTGGGGATATTATCGATGCAGCAGTTTCTTCAGGAGCTAATCGTGTTGATAAAATTTCATTTGAACTATCTGATGATAAATTACAAAAAATTAGTGATGACTTGATTGCTAATGCAATTAATGATGCAACTCAAAAAGCTGAAAAAGCACTTGTTCCATTAAATCAAAAAATTGTTGGAGTGAAATCTGTAGTGATACATGATAATGTTGTCCCATACTATGATAGCCCAATGCGTGCATCCTTTGATGGATTTGCTGAATCTTCTATGAAGTCTGCACCGATAATGTCTGGTGATGAAGAGATCACAACTAGTGTCAGTGTTGTATTCTATATCTCCCAACAATAGTTGTTCTAAAAAATTTATTTGAGTAATTTTCTTTTTAATGCAGTACCGCAAATAGAACATTCTTTTCCGCCTTGATAACTTGCTTTACACCCTGGACAATAATGAATCCATTTTCCAACATCCTTAATTCCTTTTGTCATTATTGGTGCAATGTTTAATCCTAAATTTTTACCCACATTTGAAATTGCAAAATCATCTGTAATTATTTGCCCTTTTGTTTCTATTCCTAATGCGATAATTGAAATATCTTGTTTTGATAATTGTGGGAAATCTCCTGTTTCTTTTGCTGCTTTAATTGCATCCTGTGTATGTTGCTCGTCTGGTTCTCTAATTTTGAGCCTATTTGTTTCAAGCAATGTTCCAAGCGCATCGTGATTTTTCTTAATGTGCTGTATTTCATCATAAACTAGAGGTGTTGTATAGCATTCTTCTGATGATCTAAATGGCACTCCTGCATAAAATGCACTAGCGTCTAAAATCCTAAAATCCAAGTTTGCTCATTTGTCTTAATCCTCTTTTTTTCAATCTAACGAAAACTGCTGGACTTTTATATTTTTTAATAATTATTGATTCTTCATATCCTGCAGATGTTACAACCTGTGCGTCTATTGCAATGTTGCAATCTTGCGAAGATATGACTTCGATTTTTTCATCTGGAACTACCAATGATGGCAATCTGTAAACAGGTGCAACTGGTGTGATGATGAGAACATCCAAACTTTCGTGTAATATTGGACCTCCTAATGAAAATGAATGACCTGTTGATCCACTTGGCGTTGC
>JABHXI010000037.1 GCA_018657375.1 Candidatus Nitrosopumilus sp.
CCAAGCGGAATGGTATTTTACGATTCAGAAAAAATTTCTAGTCTGAACGGAAAATTTTTGGTCGGAGCCCTTAGAGGACAACACCTCATGGTTCTTGATATTGCTCAAGATGGTTCTTTAATCAGTGAAGAAAAAATGTTTGAAGGTGAGTTTGGGAGAATTAGAACTGCAGAAATAGGCCCAGATGGCGTTCTGTATCTTCTTACTGCAAATGGAAATAATGATAAGATTATTCGTATATCTGAGGTGGAACTTGAGGATGTTATAAAATTCACATCGAACGTATCTAGTGATGATTTCCCAATACTGTATGTCTTAATTGGAGTTGTAATTGTGGGGATTGCCGCAGTTGCAATTGTAATTAAACGTAAAAATTGATTTAATCTGCGAAAAATTTTTTAGATTTAATTTAGTTTAAATTTTACAGTATGGTGGAACACTTGTTATGACTCGCTCACAAGATTTACAAATACATCTTAATCGTATGTCTGCTGATTTAGAAAATTATCTTACTACCTGGAAAGTAGTTAATGATAAAATTATAATTCAGGATATCTCTGTAGATCTAAATAATTTCATTAGTCTTTCTAAAAACATGGTTATGACTAACCATTCTTCTTCAACTTATTTTCTTGTTGATTTTCAATTTGAATACAATAACACACTAAAATTTTTAGTGATTAAAATTAATCAGGATTTTATTACTTCCCTTGAAAAACAGCACTGTTTTTTTATCTCTGATGGGACCCATGAATTTAAAATTAAAATAATTCCAAATCTTGTTGAAACGTTACTAATTGACTGGTTAAATTATTCTGGAAATTAAATTATTTTTTGTGCCTAGATATTTTTATTTCATCAAAATGATTCCCTTTTCTATATTTTTGTCCGTTCCTAAAGGATTTAGTATTTATCTGATAATGTTTTTAAATCATCTAGGAGGTAATGGAAGAAAAATGATTAGTAAATTTACTGAAAATATGTCTTATACTAAGTCTATTCAAAATACTACTTTCCATATCAGTACTTGAAATTAATTATTGGAATTACTGGGAGTACTGGTGTTATTTATGGAATTAGAATGTTGGAGACATTAAAAAAATTAGGTGTTGAAACTCATTTGATAATGTCTGAATGGGGGGAAAAATGTATTTCCATGGAAACTGAACATTCTCCAGAATATGTTAAATCTCTTGCAAGCACTACATCCGATTCAAAAAATATGGCTGCAAGTGTTTCTAGTGGAACTCACAGAATCAACGGGATGATTGTTGCCCCATGCAGCATGAAAACTTTAGCTGCAATTGCAAATGGGTATGACGATACTCTTGTTGCAAGATCTGCTGGAGTTACAATCAAGGAAGGCAGAAAATTAATCCTGATGGCCAGAGAAACGCCTCTTTCTGCAATTCATTTAGAAAACATGTTGAAATTAGCTAGACTGGGTGTTGTAATTTTGCCCCCTGTCACTGAATTTTATACAAAACCTAAAACAATTGACGATATTGTAAATCACGGCGTTGGCAAATGTTTGGACCAGTTTGACATAGATCACGATTTATACCCTCGCTGGGGTAGTTTCTAAAACACCTTTGGCTAAATTTTCTTTAGAAAAAATCATTCATGCAAAAAGAGAAGACGTTTTTAAGATTTTTTCAAATTATGAAGACTACCAAAAATTAGTTCCACAATACTATTCATCTATTCGAATTCGTTCCGTTAGGGACAACGTTGCTGTGGTTGAGGAACATCTCCTGCTGGGTGATTTGGAGTTATTATTTATGGCAAAACACGTTGCTACTCCCTCCGTGTTACATGAAGTGTATGTCATTGGAGGTAAATCTAGAGGCAGTTACATTAGACAGGAATTTATTGAAATTCCCGAAGGCACTAAAATTTTAGTTGATGCCAATCTGAAATTAACCGGAAACATGAGGATTCCAAAATTACTGAACAGTGCAAAACTGAGCAAACATTATTCTTGCCTCATTGACTATTTGGGTAAGATATGTGAAGATTAATCTGATTTTACTTCCTTGTCTTTAGCAATACTGTCTATTTCGCCTTTGAAGTCTTTTAGTTCCTTGTCTCCTTGGATTTTTCCTTTCTCAAACTCTCCTTTGGCTTTTCCAAATGTTTTGGCAAGTTCAGGAATTTTTTTTGCACCAAAAATTAGTACTCCGATAACTACTACCAAAACTATGATTTCAGTACTTCCAAGCATTGTACTCCTACTTTCCTGATTTCAGATTTAAGTGTTCGACTTTCTACGCTGTTTACGCTCAATGAACAATATGCCTACCACGTACAATCCTATCATTGGACCTGCCACAAGCATCATTGTCACACCTGTTCCGTCCGGAGTGATAACCGCGCCAAAAATTATTATTATCACTATTGCATATCTGATATTTTTTCTCCAAAAATCCTTGTCGACCATTTCTGACATTGATATTGCATACATTACGAGAGGAAGCTGAAATGAAAATCCAAATGCCAATAAAAATTGTAATACAAAAGTTACAAACTCCATTACATTTAGAAATGTAACTAGTCCTGCGGATTCTCCGTACTTGTACAAAAATTCCAAAATAAACGGAATTACAAAATTGTATGAGAATACGCAGCCCGCAATAAATAATCCTAAAGCTGGCAATGAGATATTTCTGCTTACATTGATCTCGTTTTCTTTTAATGCCGGTTTGATAAATCCTACAAGTTCTCTGATGATTACTGGCATCCCTACCACCATTCCTACAAGAGCTGAGACGTACATTTGAGCGAAAAAAGCTTGCCCTGGAGCTGTTTGAATCAATTGGACTCCTTCTGGTACCAGGTTTTCTTTCATGTGGTTTGTAATTTGAGCTGCGATGTTGTTTTGTGGTTCTAATGTCGGATAGTACAGCGTGATTCCTGATATTTCTAATGGCACTGCATGACAAGTTAGAAGAACCATTGTAATTACCCCGATTACCAAAAATATCCGTAGTAATCTTTTTCTTAACTCTTCAAGATGTTTGTTGACACTTTCTAAATCTGCCATCTGGTATCGATGTGTCATACGATATATGAAAATGTATATTTTTGAAAATAATTTCTACTTTGGAATTGGTAACAACTTGGATTCCGGCATGCCTGCTTCTTTGAGTTGCTCAGCACTGATGTCCTCAAACTCTAAAGATATGATTGCTTTGGTGTTGAATTTTACTTCCATTTCTTTTGCTAATTTTCCTATTTCCTTGCTGGAGAAAATTTCTTTTGAGTCCTTCAAAATTATTCTGTCTCCCTTCTCCATCTCCTTACCCTCAAATTTACTTTGAAGGAATTTGGTAATTTCTGGAAGTTCCTTTCTGTCTATGTTGTTGTGAAAATAACATATTCCTTTTACTGATTCATAATCGTATGCCGTTCCATTTCGATACATGAAAACTCCTATAAAGTGAGCGTCTACTTCTGGCTCTCTAATGCATTTAATTTCCCAATTTAGTAACTTGGATTCATCGTAATCGAAAGTATCTGTGTCTTCTGCAGTAATTTTCCAGTATCTCATTCTTTCTTTTCTAACCATGCTACATTGAGTCCAATTATTCTGGTATAACTATCTAACCCTGAATTTACACTCTAGAAATCTAAATTACTGGCGTAATGAAATACTACAGAATGGATATACGAAAATCTATTCGTGCACAATATCTGAAGCTATTGGACAGGGAGCCTGATTTGGATGATTTGGATTACTATTACACTGAATTAGAAACTCGTCGAATGGGCTTAGATGATCTGACAACGATTCTTAGAAATTCTGACGAATTTAAAGAATTAGCGAAACATCCCAAAACCTCTGAACTAAAAATAACATCCGTTGACACTTACAACGACATCCGAATACAGGGAAAAACAATCTCCACGGGCTATAGAAATTCTGAAAAAAGATATGGGGAAATATTCAAATTTTGCAAGCAATTTAATCGACCTATCTCGGTTTTAGATTTGGGTGCAGCTGAAGGTTATTTTACATTTAGATTGGCCGAGGATTTTTCTGGAGTTTTTATTGCCGTGGAGAGTAATCCCGAACGAAAATTATTGGAATTATGTATCAAAA
>JABHXI010000038.1 GCA_018657375.1 Candidatus Nitrosopumilus sp.
CCTAAAAAATGCAATTAAAATTCAGTCACAAGGTCAGTTTTGATATTCATAATAACTTTTTATTCCCATTTTCAATAGGAAATCATAAAATGTTTGATAAGTTCAAGGAAGATAAGGGAGGAGAAATGATGGAAGAAGAAAATACCAATTTATCTGAATCAGTAGAAACGTCTCCAAATGCCGAATCTACTATTGGAATTGGTGAATTAATGGGAAAACGTGCAAAATTAGAAGAAGCAATTGACTATGTCGGTTTAATGATAAAAAATCTTAAAGATAAAAGAACTATGCTTGAAAAAGACATAGAAGAAGAATCAGTGGATATCAAAAATCTTAAAGAAAAATTACAAAAAGTTAGTGAATACATAGATGAAGAAAACAGAGGAATTCAAGAACTTGAAGATAAAAGAATCAAAGTTGAAAACGAAGCTGATGAAGTTGGAGTAATAATTAATAATTTAAGAGACAAACTGGCAAATATCGATACAATTGTTGGTGAAGAAGGTAACAGAGTTAGACAAATTAAAGAAAGCAGAAATAACCTAGAAAGTTAAAAATTATAAAAATTTACTACTGCTTGCTTGTTGACTACTTGATGGAACTGATGGAAACATTTCGCCAGTTGAACTTTCTGCAACAGCAGATGCCTCTCTTAAAATTTTCTCAGATTCGCTATTAGTTGTTTCGTCAATTCCAAATGCTGCGTCACCTGAAAAACTTTCAGTCATAAAGCCTCCAAGCATTTCTGCCATTTGACCAATTTCTTGTTCAGCACCAGGCATTACTTTTCCAAGGGATGTTTTCAAATTCTTCATCAAACCCATTGTTGGAATCATTGCAACAACCGTATCTCCAAGATCACTGCAGGTAGATAATCGTAATTCAATTTGCTCCAATGCAATTCGTGCATTACTCAAAATTTTTGTAACTTTGCGAATTTCAGCTAATTCATTACCTAAAACCTTACTAGTTTGAACATCATGATTTTGTGTTGCAGTTACAATTCTTTGAAATAATTTAGCATCACGCTCTTGTAAACCCGTTAACATTGAATCTAATTTTTTAATTTGTAATTGTAATTTTTTAATTCCTTCTTGAACTCTTGGTTTTAATGCACTTTTAGGCTTGATGGTGTCATTTATTTTTTCAGTAATTCCTACTTTGGGTTGTTTTGACCATTTAGTTTCAAGACCAGTCATATGTTTAATTTTTAAATTAATACTTAATTTCAAGTGTAAAAATTGCTTAACAGGGCGTGAACTTTAGTTAGCTAAAATTGTAAAAGGAACCAAAAAGTAAATCTCGCTAGATACACATTCCTTCGTACCCGTTAAAGAATTTTAATACAAATTGACCTTTCCAAATTTATGAACAAAAAAAGTATTGGAATTTTGATAATTTTGATTGTAACAATTTTGAGCGTCTCTATTTTAATGAATTCTGGAGGAGAAAATGTAGCATTTCATAATAATGTAGTATTTCACATTACTTTAGCAAATCCTGAACTTTATACTGATGGCGTTTACACTGATAAATTTTTGATTGACCGAGGAACATATTTTTTTAGATTCGTTCCAAATGGAAGTAGTCCTGAAATCTTAACAATAAAATTAACTAGTCAAAATTATAGTTTCATAGAAAATTTTAATCTAAAGGGTACACCGCATGAATCAGAAACTTCAAAATATTTTACGTGGGAATATGAGGGAGAGAGAAATATCACAATGAATTCAATGGAAGAAATTACAATTGAAATTAATTCAAACGGTAATGTAATGGGTTCAGTATCTGTAGATATTCTTACAAACCCTACGGATTAGACAAAATTGATCAACCAAAAAAAATAGAAAGATGCACTATATTTTAGATCAATAGATCCACCATAGTTTACTGTAGACATGCTTACAGTGGATGATAAACAATCAGTGAAATGGATTCATATGAATTTAATACAACCCAAAATTATAAAATATTGTGGAAGATAAGAAAAAATTCAGAGCTAAACTAATAATTCTGTTAGGTGCAATTTGGATTGTTATCACATTACCATTACCATGGATTATTAATAATCCAGCAGTTTCAGATGCTCAATTTAATACAGTATTAGGTATAATCGGAGTTATGTCAATTCCATTTATTATGCTAGGTATTGCCTGGTCATTAAAGCCAGAACTAACAACATAGGAAATTATAATTGAATAATATTCCAATTTCTAATAAAATTCCTGAACTAGATATAGCAATCAAAGCTGCACAAGAAGCAAGTAATGTAATTTTAAAAATTTATGAAAAAGATTACAACACATACACAAAAACGGATAATTCACCAGTTACGGATGCAGATTTAACAAGTAACAAAATAATTAACGAGGTTTTATCAAATACAAAGTATTCAATACTTTCTGAAGAGGATATCGATGATCAAAGTAGATTATCAAAAGATATGATTTGGATTGTTGATCCACTTGATGGAACTTCTGATTTTATTGATAAAACTGGAGAGTTTACTGTCATGATTGCATTAGTACAAAATAAAAAACCAATTCTTGGAGTTATTGCATGGCCAACAGAAAAAATATTATTTGTTGCACAAAAAAATTGTGGTGCTTTTAGATATTCAAATAACAGATGGGATAAAATTTTGGTCACCAAAATAGACGAACTACCTAAATGCAGAACAGTAGGATCTAGACATCATCTATCAGAAAAAGAAAAGAAGTTCATTAAAAAAATTGGAATTGAAGATTTTACAAGCATAGGTAGTTCATTAAAAGTTGGAAAAATTAGTTCAGGTCA
>JABHXI010000039.1 GCA_018657375.1 Candidatus Nitrosopumilus sp.
AAGGTGCACACATCACAATTAAAGGTAAAAAACTCATCAATTTATCCTCAAACGATTATCTTGGAGTTCCAATAACCAAAATTCAAACAAATCAATTACAGTCAAGTTCCAGACTTGTTTCAGGAAATGATGAATCATATAAAAAATTAGAAAGGGTTCTGGCAAAACACAAATCGCAGCAAAGCACTCTGATTTATCCTACAGGCTACATGGCAAATCTTGGATCAATTTCAGCAATTGCATCAAAAGGGGATTTAATTCTCAGCGATGAATTAAACCATGCAAGCATCATAGAGTCATGTAAATTATCAGGTGCCAAAACATCCATTTACAAACATAATGACATGGATGATTTGGAAAAGAAAATAAAAAAACAAGGAAAAAATAAGTTTGTAATTACTGAAGGTGTGTTTAGTATGGATGGAGATGTATCGTCATTAAAAGAAATTACAGAAATTTCACAAAAATCAAATGCGATAACAATTGTAGATGACGCACACGGAGATTTTGTAATTGGAAAAGATGGAAAGGGAACTCCAGAATATTTCAATGTGGCAAAAAAAATTGATTTGTATATCAGCAGTTTAAGTAAAGGTCTAGGATCATTTGGAGGGTATGTCGCATCACAAAACAATGTAATTGATTTATGCATAAATAAATCAAAGTCATTTATTTACACATCAGCACTGCCATCATTTTTAGTGCAACATTCAATTAAAAGAATAGAGTCAGACAGAGAGACTCAGAAGAAGAAATTAGAAAATAATGTAGAAAAATTAGCAAGAGGGCTAAGAACAATCGGGTATGAAATAAAATCAAATACACAGATCATACCAATAATTTTAGGAAGTGAAAAATTAGCGATGGATTTTGGTAAATTTTTATCTCTAAATGGAATATTCGCACAACCAATTAGATATCCCACAGTTCCAAAGAATCAAGCTAGACTAAGAATATCCGTGACTGCGTGGCTAACAAATTCAGACATTGAAAAATCATTAAAAATATTTGAAAAAGCCTATAGAAAATTCTTGTAATTATCTGGAAGCATCCATTCCGCCAAAGTCCAAATCTAATGGATTGGCAGGAGAGCCCACAATAACTGCAACAGTCACAGCTATGGACAAAATGATACCTACGACAATAAATCGTTTATTCATATCAGAATCATCAAACCCCTAGTTAAAAACGGATTGTGTAGGTACTAGTTAAAACATGTAAGAAGGCTTTAAAAGAAAAATTATGAATTCATGACATGACTGAACCTACAATAATGGTAGCCCTACTTGCAGGATTGGCATCATTCATTGCTCCATGTATCTTACCAATGATTCCCGCATTCTTAGCATATATCTCTGGAACTACATTATCTGAAATAAAAAATCAACAAAAATCCAATGTTCAAATAAATAAAATCAACATTGTAATAAATACAATATTTTTTGTTTTAGGATTTTCAATTGTTTTTTCAACATTAGGAGTTTTGATTAACAGCGTATTATTAGAAAATGTTAATCAATTCACAGAGAGTCTAAATACAGTTGCAGGAATTATTATCATCGTATTTGGAATATTTTTAATATTATCTACAAAAATTAATTCATTAAACAAAGAAAAAAAATTCCACATTAAAAATTTTAAATCAAGCTATCCAATGTCATTTGTGTTTGGTTTGGCATTTGCAATAGGATGGACACCATGTGTTGGACCAATATTAGGAACAATACTTACATTAGCTGCAACCACGCCCTCAATTTCATTTAGTTTACTACTAGCATATTCCACAGGTTTAGGTATCCCATTTATTTTAATGGGGGTATTTTATTCTAAATCTACAAAAATTATTTCATCCATGACAAAACATTTGAAATATTACAACATCGTATTAGGAGGATTTATCATCTTGCTGGGAATTTTAATATTTACAAACCAACTTGCATATATTGCAAATTTTCCATTACTTAACGAGATCGTGATGTTAGGATGAATGCGGAAATTAAAACAGCCGTAATTTTTGGTGGACTAATTGCTGCAGGAGTAGTATTTTTAGCCATAATATTCATAGGTCGAGATGAATCCGTATCAATAATTCAAGATTCAGGAATTAAAAAGGCTCCAAATTTAGTAGGCATATCAGATTATCTCAACACCACACCTGAAAAATTATCTAAAGATATGGAGAATAAAGTAATCCTGTATGACATCTGGACATATAGCTGTGTTAATTGTATCAGAACACTCCCATACATTACAGCATGGGATGAAAAATATGCGGATCAAGGATTATTAATAATTGGAATTCATTCACCAGAATTTGAATTTGAAAAAAATGCAGAAAATGTTCAAGTTGCAATAGAGAAATACGGTATTGGCTATCCAGTAGTTTTAGATAACGGTATGAAAACATGGAAAGCATTTGAAAATAATTACTGGCCAAGAAAATACATTGCAGATCATCAGGGAAATATAAGATATGATCATATCGGAGAAGGAGGGTATCAAGAAACAGAAAAAATTATTCAGCAGTTACTAGAAGAAAGATCTAAAGCAATGAAAATAGAAGCAATGTCATCAACGTCATTAGTATCTATTGAAGAATTTGAACATACATTGTTTAGAAGTCCAGAATTATATTTTGGATATAAATTTGCACAAAACAGAAATCAGTTGGGAAGTGAAGAAGGGTTTCAACATGGAAAAATTGTAAAATATCATGAACCAAATAATATAGAATTAAATAAATTCTATCCAATAGGAAATTGGAATAATCTAGAAGATAGTATGGAGTTAACTGAAACAAATGGATCCATAAAACTATCATACAATGCAAAAGAAGTAAACATAGTTACAGAAAATTATGCAGAATTAGAAATTTTTATTGATGGAATTCCACTAACTAAAGAACATCAAGGAACAGACATAGTAGAAGGCAATAAACTAAAAGTTGTAAA
>JABHXI010000040.1 GCA_018657375.1 Candidatus Nitrosopumilus sp.
ACTTCGTCAGAATACTTGTATTTACAAAATTACTCTAATTTTCGTGCCTAATTTTTAAGAATTAATTCTATTTTAAAAAAGAGTATTTCTCAGTTTGTAACGAACATTAGGGCGGAGTCTATTTTTTTAGAATAACATATGGGTTCAATCATCAACTGTGAATGTGAAAAATGTAGTTGTAATGTGGAATTTGAGGCAATTGATGGAGAGGAATTACTTAATTTGATACAGCATGGCAGACTAACTCAAGAAAAATCAATATATCTCAAATCCAGAGCGGGTAGCAAGTTATGCAAGTCTTGTTTTACGGATGAACATTAAGGCTAAATTATCATCAAATTTAGTCAAGTCATAATTTACCTCAAAAGGTCAATTTTTATTCCAAGTTATTTTTTAAAAATATTATTGAATCAAGATATCATAAATAAAATAATTTCTCAAGATTATGCTTCAATTACAAATGGAATTGAAGAATTTATAGAAAATGAAATAAAAAAAAATAGCGCAAAAGGAATTATTTTAGGATTAAGCGGGGGCATAGATTCAGCAGTTTTGGCATATATCTGTAAAAGAAAATTAAAAGATAAAACACTTGCAATAATAATGCCCGACACTACAACAACTCCAAATAGTGAAACAGAAGACGCGTTAAAAATAATTTCATTGACAGGAGTTGAACATAAGCTAATTGACATTAAACCAATCGTGGACGAATATTCGATGTATTTGCAACCAAATGAAAAAGCAAAAGGAAATCTCAGGGCAAGAGTCAGAACAAACATACTATACTATTATGCAAATATTGAAAATTATTTGGTGCTAGGATCAAGTGATAAAAGTGAGCATCTAATAGGATATTTTACAAAATTTGGCGACGGCGCATCAGATTTAACGCCAATTGTCTCACTATACAAATTACAAGTTAGAGAAATTGCAAAATATCTAGGAGTTCCAAAAAATATAATATTAAAAAAATCTAGCCCGCATCTTTGGAAAGATCACGAGGCAGAAAAAGAATTAGGAATACAATACGAGGAAGTAGACTCTATACTTTATTGCTTATTTGAAAAAAAACTTACAGTGCAAGAAACATCTGAAATTACAAAAATAGACAAAACAACAGTTGAAAAAATTTATGAATTAAACACAAACAGTGAACATAAAAGATTACTAGCTGCAAAGCCAGGAAGACAGTAAAATGAATCTCCAGGACACGTTAACAACAGTTGAACAGAAATTAGACATTACAAAAAAAATTAAAATTTATCTCTGCGGAGTTACAGTGTATGATGAATCGCACATAGGACATGCTAGAACAATAATAGTTTTTGACGTATTAAGAAAATATCTAGAAAGTAAAAAAGTCGAAGTTGATTTTGTTCAAAATTTTACGGACGTAGACGATAAAATCATAAATCGTGCCACTAAACAAAATGTTACTGCAGAAGAAATTAGTTCGAAATACATTGAGAATTATTTCAGAGATTTTGAGCAATTAAATGTCAAACGTGCCACAAATTATCCAAAAGCCACAGAGCACATAGAAGACATCATAGAATTTATTAAAAAATTAATCGATAAAGAAATGGCATACGTTACAAAAAATGGAGTGTATTTTGCAGTTTCAAAATTTTCAGAGTATGGAAAACTTTCAAAAAAGAAAGTAGATGAACTGCAATCAGGATCAAGAATACAAATAGATGAAGCAAAAAATGAGCCAGCAGATTTTGCAGTATGGAAATTTTCAGATGTCAATCCAACGTGGGATAGTCCATGGGGGAGGGGAAGACCAGGATGGCACATTGAATGCTCAGTGATGAGCATAAAGTACCTTGGAGAAAGTTTCGATATCCATGGCGGTGGACGAGATTTAATTTTTCCCCATCATGAAAATGAAATTGCACAATCAGAAGCATGCACAAATTTACCCTTTGCAAAAATTTGGATGCACGTAGGAATGGTGACAATTAGTGGTGAAAAAATGTCAAAATCACTAGGAAATACAAAATCAATCAAGCATGTTTTAGAAAATTGGGGTCCAAATGTAATTAGATTATTTTGTTTATCAGGGCATTATTCAAAAGTAATAGACTATTCTGAAGAAATGTTAAAAGAAAATCTCATAAAATGGAGACAAGTCGAAACCTGCTACTATGAATTGATTCATGCAGAAAGTGAAAATCATGAAAAAAACACTAAGGATATTGAAAAAATAGGCATAGAATTTGATAACTCGCTAGAATCTGATTTTAATACGCATTTAGCACTATCTGCATTTTTTCAATTAGTAAAAGAAACAAACAGGTTGGCAGCAGAAGAAAAACTTACAAAAGAATTGGCACAAATAATTAAAAAAGAATTTGAAAGAATGACAAATATTTTAGGGTTAAACATTCCAGAAATGACTCAAGATAAAAAACACGAAATAGATAATTTGATCCAAAACAGAGAGAGGTTGCGAAAAGAAAAACAGTTCGAGGAGGCAGATAAAATTCGCGGACAGCTGAATGAAATGAACATAGAATTAATCGATCATAAAGAAAGAACCATCTGGATGAAAAAGGAAAAAATACAATCAGAAAAATAAAAAATACAAGCGTAAAAAAATTAGGTGAATCTAATTAGTTGTGTCTAATTTTAACAGCGTTTAATAGAATTAAAGAATAAAACAGTGTATGAATCCGTGGACTAAGTTTTGGAATTGGTATGAAAATAAAATACTAGGAAGCATTGTTATAATTGCAATAATACAATTTATTCAAATACCACATATGGTGTGGAATGCAGACATAATGCTTGAAGCAGGAATCATTTCAAGAGTTCATCCAATAATCGATTGGTTCCTATACGGTGTAGACTTGATTGAAATTATTTCAATTATCAACGTAGGTATGATCATGTTCAGTTTAATCAAGAAAAGACGAGCAGATAAAAAACAGGCAAAAACTAGTTAATCTTTTCCAGACCAAATTACTCTTTGTGGGAAAGGAATTTCAATTGAAGCATTGTCAAGAGCCCGCTTAAGCGTAGCAAGAAGAATAGGCTGAGCTTGACTCCAATCATCTTTAGGGTACCAAACAAACACATGAATATTTACGCTAGAGTCGCCTAACTCATCAATTCGAAATTCAGGTTCAGGGATTTGAAGTACAAAAGGCATTGTTTGTAAAATCTCGTTTTTCATAACTAAAATTGCATTTTCTATATCGGAGTGATATGAAATTCCCACTACAGCATCAGCACGTCTAACAGTAGATAAAGTGAGGGAACGAATGTTGGATGTAAAGAATTTGTCATTAGGAATCCTAGTAACAGTACCATCAAATCTCCTAACTTTACTGGAAAAGGTTCCAATGTCTAAAAGGGTTCCAGAAATCCCCATATCAGGAAGATCAATGGTATCCCCATGTTTTGCAGGTTTTTCAACAATCAAGAAAAGACCAGATATCAAATTGGAGACAACAGATTGAGTTGCAAATCCAATAACCACTGCAAATATTCCACCTGCAACCATAATTCCAGACAAATCAATCCCCTGACTAGAAGTAAATCCTAAAAATGAAACTATCAAAATTCCAAAATAAATCAATTTACTAATATTCTGAGCAGTGTCTTTGGGTAATGACGGTGCATAGTATTTGTGAAACAACAATTTTGCAATTTTTGCGGTGATTATCCCACCGGCCATAATAATACCACCAATTAGCAACGAAAGAACAGTTAATTCTCCAACAAGCTGCATTTCAGATAAACTCTGAAGTAATTCCAACACCATTATTCCAAGGTCATCTCCATATGGTGAACACTGTCAATTGATTTATCCCAAATAGAAGCTAAGGCCCACTCAGTATCCACAGGAGTTGGTTTTACCTCAGCAATATTTACAGCTGCACGTTTTTTCATAGTTATTTTTATTCCATCAATAATAGATTTAGAATTATTGTAGTACAGATTATTATCAGTTATAGGGAAAATCACTTTACTGATAGTTTGTGCAAAGGAGAGAGTGTTTTCGATAACAATATGCATCACTCCGTTCACATAAGAAACAGAGTCATCGTAATCAGTAGCTAATGACACTTCGGCATATTTACATAATGTTCCAGTGTCTGGAGAACCGTATAGACTAAACCTAGAATTCAAAGGATTGCAGGTCACCCAATCAAGAGGTTCATGGTTGTCGTCATAGATTAAAAATATTCCAATTTCAATAGGACAGTGAACAAAAATACTTGCAGCTGAATTTTCACCAAGGTGAATTTCTTTATCAAGTTTTAAAAAAACATAGTTTGTTCTTTTTGCAGGGTGGTTAAGAGGTTGGATAGGAACCAATTCAATTTTAACGTCATTTGATTCTGTAGGAATAATTTTTTCAATTATTTCTCCTTCAGAATTTTCTCTAAAATATGAAAAAGCATTGCCACTTATTCTTTGAAATTTAATCAAAGTATTTGGAAGCAATAATTCAAGATTGTCGCTTAAATCATAAATTCCATAATTTGAAAAAGTTATTTCAGAAGCATCGCTCATTGTTTTCATTTTATTATTGTTAAATCGACAATTTGCTTTATGTTAGCAACTTTCATTGTCAATGTAATTAGTAATCATAGACAAGAAATGAGCACAATTAACTTCTAGTTCTCTTTTTTATAGTTGCAATTTTCTTAGATGACCTAGATTCCTTTGTTTTTGAAGTTGATTTGGCAACCTTGCCCTCAACTTTTGTACTTTTTCCGCTTCTTCTAGCGGCGCGAGATTGTTCTGCCCTTACAATTTGTTCTTTCTTTGCCTTTTCTTTTTCTTTTTCAGTTAGTTTTGCTCGAACCATACAAAGTGGTTATATTTTATCATAAATAAAGAAATTTTTAAGAAATATGGGAAAAAGAACCCTCAGAGACAACTAAATCACCAAATTTGTCAGGTTGTATGATTTTAGCCAAAATTTCCAACCCATCAACGGTGCGAATACTGGGTTTGCTAAAAAAAGAATTTGCATCAACGGCAAAAATTTGTTTATTTTTTACAGCATTTAGAGAATTCCAATCAGAATTCTCCCTCAAAATTGCATCGTATTCAGACACAGTACGTAAAGTATCAAAACCGCAGGGCATAAAAATAATCACGTCAGGATCAGAGTCCACAATTTCATTCATAGTCATACGTCGAGAATGTTCACCAGATTTACTGATTAAATTAATCCCTCCTGCAGATTCAACCATTTGAGGAATCCAGTGACCTGCAGTAAAAAATGGTTCAACCCATTCTATTGCAAGCACTTTAACTGATGTTTTGTTTTTTGAATTTTCTATATTTTGAATTCGTTTTTTTAAGGAATTTACAATCTCTAAAGCTTTTTGGTTCTTGTCCAAAATTTTTCCCAGTGTTGTAACGGATTGCATTATTTCATCCAAGTTATGAGGATCCATGGAATACAGTTCAGGTTTTTTTGGAAGAATGTCTAGTGCATTTTTAACTTGTGCGGTATAAGCTGCACACACCTCGCAAGTTTCCTGAGAAATAATTAAATCAGGATTTGCATTTTTAAGATTTTTTTCATTTAAAGTAAAAATATCTTTTCCGTCACGTAACAGAGTACATGTAACGGTGTTTATTTCATTACTTGTTAATTCATCAGAATTTATCACGGAGGAAATTACTTGAGGTTTCAATTTTGCAGAGTCAGGATATTTACATTCATGAGTAACTCCAAACAGTTTATCTTCCACACCAAACTCATAAAGTAACTCAGTGGCACTAGGTAGAAATGAAACAATTCTATCCACGGCCATGTTTAAAGATAGACGTTACAAACTTTAAAGATTACACATACAGTAACTATTCATTTTAAAAATTAGTCAAGTTAATAGGCTCTTTTTAGGCACAAATAACAATGTCATCAGACTCCCAAGAGATACGACGATCAATATTATCAAAATGGCATAAAACTTTATCAGAATATGGAAATTTATTTTCATCAGACACCGTTAGCGGCACTAGTCCGCCATCAGTATTTGTGGGATCATATAATTATCCAAAAGTGTTTGTAGGTCCAATGGTTCCACCGATTCATGGCGACACCAGTTTGTTGGATAACCCTGAAAAATGGAAAGGTAGATCACTTGAGGAAATCATAAATTTTCGCCTGAACTTAGTAAGAGGAGTTCAAAAAACAGGAATTGAAGAAACAGAAGGCAGGTATATTGAGAATCTTCAAGAAATTACCATGTCAGAAAAACCCACAGACTTAGATTTAGTTTTCATGAAAAATACATCAGCAGACATTTCCATGGATGGGGAAAGTGCACCTTTTGGCCCCACAGGCGAAATAAAATCTGCAAAGTTTTCCGGAAGTACATCAGCCAAACCAATTGAAAAAATATTCTATGACAAGGATATGAAAGCACAAGATGCAGTTTTAAAATTATATAATTCAGGAATTGAAATTTCTAAAATTCAAAAATGCTTCAGCATCGGAATGCTAGGTAAGAAAAGAAAACTAGTTCCAACAAAATGGAGCATCACAGCAACAGACGACATAATTTCAAAGTCAATAGTTAAAGAAATTTTAGAAAACAGTGTAATTGATACGTGCAAAGTTTTTTCATACGAACATTTAGGAAATATGTTTTCAGTAATTTTGTTTCCGCATAGATGGATTTTTGAAATGATTGAGGGATGGTATTCAAACGGAGTTTTAGGATTTGGCTCAGATAGCGAGGATGCAAGAGGCATAGATCATCCGCCACGCATTGCAGGAGCATATTTTGCTGCAAAACTAGGAGTTTCAGAATACTTGCTAAAAAACAAAATTCAAGCGGGGGTTTTAATTTTTAGAGAAATAAGACCAGAATACGCCATTCCAGTCGGAGTTTGGCAAGTTCGTGAGGGCATTAGAGAAGCTATGAAGCAAAAGCCAGAGATGGCGTCAAACTTTAACCATGCATTGGATTTAGCGTCGGCAAAAACAAGCGTAAGTAAAAAAGAATGGATCGTAAACGGAGATATCATCAACAGGGTTAGGCAAAAAACAATTTTAGATTTCATCTAATGAAGTAAAAGGAAAAATTAAACGTATTATTACCAGAATGAACGAATTCGCTCTACAGTTCGATATCTATCGTGTAGAAGGAATCCAGACATTAATCCCATTACTGAACCAAATAT
>JABHXI010000041.1 GCA_018657375.1 Candidatus Nitrosopumilus sp.
ATTTACAATTTCTATTGGATTTGATGAAATTAGAGATAATATTGCAAGTGGTGGTAGAAGATCTGGCGAATTTCTTAAATCAAATACTCCTCCTTTTAATTTTTCAGGTGATTCAATTTTAATTTCATCTTCATCAATTATGACTGATACACCTAGCTGTTCTAGAAAATCTATGAATGCTTCATCTCCCTGTGGTAAATTTCCCATACTTCCTTTGACTGTTATGTTTTCTCCATTAAGTACTGCGAATGAAAGAATTAACGCTAAACTTGAAAAATCAATTGGAACTGTGAATGTAGTATTTTTATAAATTTGTGGTAGCACATTATATTTTTTATATGGGATTAATGTTTGAACTGAAACTCCAAATTTTCTCATTGTTGCAACTGTTGCATCTAGATATGGTTTTGAAACTAAATTACCTTCTATGTTTAAACTAATTCCTTTTTTTGTTAGAGGCGCAGTAATTAATAGTGATGAAATAAACTGACTGGATAGATTTCCTGGAATTGTGATTTCTCCTCCTGCAATTTCGCCTTTGATTTTAATTGGTGGTTTTCCATCTATTGAAATACATTTTGCCCCTATGCTTGATAATGCATCCAACAGTGGCTGCATTGGTCTTTTCTGAATGCTCTCATCTCCTGTTAGGGTGATTTCTTCTGAAAATAAACTGGCGATTCCTATTGCAATTCTAATTGTCGTTCCTGAATTTTCAGTATTGATTTCAGGTACATTTGCGCCTATTTTTATTGATTCTTTTACAATGATTGTTGATTTCTCTACTTCTATGATCGCTCCAAATTTTTTGCATGCTTCTATGGTTGCTTTTGTATCTGCTGATAGTAGAACATTCTCTATTTTGCTGTTATTGCCTGCAAGCGATGCTAAAAAAATTCCTCTGTGTGTGTAGCTTTTGTTTGAAGGACAGGCAATCTCCCCTCTGATTGTTGATTTCTCTACTTTACAGTTCATTTACTTCTGCCTTTTTGTTATTTACTTTTGAAACAATTACATTTCCTTCCAATGCCTCAAATACTTTTTTGACATTAGATAAATTATCTTTTTTAACTATTGCAGCTATTGATGGACCGTTACCTGAAACTGATGCCGCTAATGCGCCCTTTTCAATTAAATCTATGATTATTTTAGGATCTGAATTTAAAATAGCTGACGTTGCTAACCCGTTGATTGTCATCGATTCCCAATATTTTTTCCCTTTTGCTAATTCCCATGCGTTGTTAAAAATAGGTGATAATATTTTTAACTTTTTCAAATTTCCGCGTTTTCTATTTTTTGGAATAAAAATAACTGCGATTAAATTTGACGGTGCTCTTTCAAAATCTACTCTTTTTCTTTTTCCATTATCTGTTACATTGAATCCTCCATAGTAACACGAACATGCATCATCATGTGCACCTGTAATGCTTACTTTGGATTCGATTGATGCGTCTACGCCTGCCACTAAAATCTGCTCATCTGTTAATTTCGGTTTGAATATTTTTGCACATGCCAATGCAATTGCTGATGATATTGCACTTGAACTTTTTAACCCGTACCCTGTTGGAATTTCTGAATTTATTGTAATTACCATCTTGTTTTTTTCTAGATGTTTTTTTGATACAATTTTTTCAATTGTTTTGTTAATTAGGCGTGAACTTAGGCTTCTATTTTCTGATTGAATTTCTATTCCTTTACCTTCCGATGTTTCTATTGTGACCTCAACTTTTAACTCAATTCCTAGAGTTGCTCCTTTTTTATTGGCAATTGCACTAACTATGGAAACTGCTCCATGAACCGTAGCTTTTACTTTTACCATCAGAATCCTCCTAGCAATGATTTTTTCATTGCATTATATGGTGCTTTCATCTCGTGCCAAATTTCAAATGCCCTAATTGCCTGCCCGAGAAGCATTTCGTATCCATAAATTATGATTGCGTTTTTCATTTTTGCTTTTTTAATAAAATCCGTATTCATTGGTGTGTATACAATGTCATAAACAACTGTTTTTTCATTTATTCCTTCAAACGATATTGGACTTGGTTCATCTTTTAAGCCAATGGATGTTGCATTGATGATTATGTTGTAATTTTCTGTGGATGTATCTATTGATTCTATTTTTTTAACATTTGCACTTAATCCTAGTTTTGTGGCAAATTCTAATAGATTATTTGCTTTTTCTATTGTTCTATTTGCAATGTCTATGCTTGCAGCTTTCTCCTTTGCAATTCCTGCAACAATTGCTCTTGCAGCTCCCCCTGCTCCTATTAGTAAAATTTTACTATTTTGTATTGCAATGTTTCTTTTTTTAAGCGGTTCCAAAAATCCATCCATGTCTGTATTGTAACCTTTCAACACGCCTTCATTATTTACTACTGTGTTGACTGCACCAATTATGCTGCATGATTCATCCATTTTATCTAAATACTTCATCATTTCAATTTTATGCGGAATGGTAATGTTGAATCCATTTATTTTTATTTTTTTAAGTCCTTCAACACCTCCTTCTAATTCTCCTTTTGGAATTCTATATCCTATGTATGATGAGTCTAAATTTAATTCTCTAAACGCTGCACTGTGAATGTTTGGAGATAGGGAGTGATCAATTGGATCTCCAATCACTGCAAATCTTTTTGCCATTTTATTTTATTGGACAATATGATTGATTTAAACTCTCAATTTTCTATTTAGTTCATTTTAGATTGATTATTTTTTTAACTTCATCCACACTAAATTGTCCTGGAGCTATTGCCTTTCCTAGTGATACGTAGGTGTATGGACTTCCAAGATATAGGCATAGAATTCTGGAAATTCTGCCAAAATCTCCCATGGCAAATGAAATTAAATTGTTTTTTCCTTTATTCTTGTATAGTTCTAGCATTCTAGTTGAATCATCTGTTGATTTTGCTGTACTCACAATTTTTACATTATTTGAAAATTTACTCATTTGCTTAATTTTATTTTTTAAATCTGCATTTTTTGGTGTTTTTTTAAAATCGTGCCAAGAAACTAATAATTTAGTTTTTGTTGATTTTAGGTATTTGAACAGTTCTTTATTTTTATTCAATGTATTGAATTCTATGTCTAGTAAAAATGGATTATATTCTGCAATTAATTTTATTATTGAAATTCGTTCTTTCTCATTTCCTGTAAATTTACCGCCTTCTGTTTTTGGTCTTAGTGTACAAACAACTTTGTTTAGATCTTTTTTTATTATTTCTAATGTTTTTGGAACTTCTTCACTTTTCAAAAAATCTAATCTAATTTCAACATAATCTGATTTTTTTAATGCAACTTTTAATTTAGCTCTTATTTTTTTTGGTGTGTCCTCTCCAATTGATATGCACGTTTTGTATTTCATTTTTCTAATATGTATTCATCAGATACTTCCATTCCAAAATGTCTGCCTGTTGCAGGTTTTGAATGCGCCATGACAACATCTCCTTTTTTTAGATGTGTCACTGATACGAGTTGTCCATTTGCTTTGACAAATCTGATGGTCTCTGCATCTTGTGCAATGATCCCTCCTATTTCGTTCCCTATTGAAGCTTTTATCATTAACATTGGTCTTCTTTCAATTTTTGCTCTTCCTACAGTTGCTCTTCTTGCCTCTCCTTTGGAATTTAGAATTAATACTTCTGATCCTGTCTCTACTTCTGATAGATAGTTTGTTGTACCATCTGGTGATAGTGTATAACAATGAACTGCACCTGCATTTACTCTAAAAGGTCTTGGTGATGTGAATGATGATCCTACTGATTCATTATGAACTAAAAATAAGAAATTTGATCTATTCCCAATCAACATTCCTTCTCCTTTGTGTAACATTGATGCTGTATCTACACACACTCGTTCTCCGTCCCCGACTTCTTTAATTTCAATAATTTTTGCTTGTTTCATCTCAAAACTTCTTGTTCCTAAATACACCATTGCTTCTTTCACTTCATTAATTGATGACGTGCTGAAAATCACTCCATCCACTCCTACTTCTAAAATCGAAAACATTTTTCTAACCTCTTTAGTGTTTCTTGCAATTGCAAAAATCTTTGTGTGTATTTTATGTAGTTTAGCAATTATATTTTCTAATGGAATTATTTTCCAATCTTTTACCTCTATTATTACAAAATCTAATCCTTTTTTTGATATTGATAAAACATTTTCAATATCTGTATTTGACAATACTTCAAATTTAACTCCAACTTTTTTCCCTTTGGGTTTGACTGCCCCTTCTTTTTCTAGTACCACATAGTTTGAAGAATTTGATGTTGAAATTGTTTTCAATTTTGTTTTTTTCTTACCTAATTTTTTTGGATCTAGATATACTGTTTTAATTCCCTCTTCTTCTAATTGAGGTAAAAATTTTTCTAATTTTGCTTGATTTACTTTTGGTAAAATTATTAATTCTCTTGTTTTATTCAATTCTTTTCATCGCTTCCTTTGCGGTTCCTTTTTTAAAAATTATTTCAGCTAATGCTTCAACCATCTTTTCAGGTGCTTTATGGGCAAAGATATTTCTGCCATATGTTACTCCTTTTGCTCCTGCAGTTATGGCATCTTCAGTCATTTGAAGAATATCTAAATCTGTTTTTGCTTTTGGACCTCCTGCAATTACAATTGGTACTGGTGTACTTTTTACAATTTTTGCAAATGAATCAATATCTCCTGTGTATAATGTCTTAACAATATCTGCACCACATTCTGCTCCAATTCTTGCAACATGTCCTACGATTTCTGGATCATGTGGATTTGGAATATTTTCTCCTCTTGGATACATCATTGCCAAAAGTGGCATTCCCCATCTGTGACATTGATCTGCTGTCATTCCAAGTTGCTCTAACATTTCTGGTTCTTCTTTACCTCCAATATTGATGTGAAGCGAAACTCCGTCCGCTCCTAACGCAAGTGCTTCTTTGACTGTACCTGTTAGCATTTTACGATTAGGTGATAATGATAATGACGTGCTACTTGAAAAATGAACTAAAACTCCGATTTTTGGTGGCTTTGGTAATGCTTTGAGAATTCCTTTGTTGATAATTACACTTGTAAGTCCGTGACCTTCACATTTGTAAATTGTAGAAGATGGATCCTCGATACCTTCCATAGGTCCCTCTGAAATTCCATGATCCATTGGAATGCATAACATTTTTCCTTTTCTCATAATTCGATTTAATCTAATTTCATTTGCTGATACCATGTTTTGTTTTTATCCTGCTGCCCTACTTAAAAATAACGTGCATATGACCACTTGGAATTATTTAAAACTAAGCATGAATTCTTGATTTATTTTAAATCCCTACTTTCTATCAAGAATTAAATAGAAATTTTATGGGATTAATGCTAATTGAGTCAAACTACCGAACAGATACAAAAAAGTGATATTAAAGATATTTTAGAAAATTCTCTTAAGGGTAACCGACCTGGACCTGAAGATATTCTGAGACTTTTAGAATCTAATGATGTTCATTTAATGGGATTGGTATCTGGTTATTTAACAAAAAAACAATTTGGTAATAAAGCATCTTTTGTAAATAATATAATTTTGAATTACACTAATGTCTGTATTACCGATTGTAAATTTTGCGCATTTTATAGATCTCCTGGAGCTGAAGATTCTTACACTTTGTCTCTTGATGACATTGAAACTCGTATTAAAACATCCTATGACATGTTTAAGATTAGCCAAGTTTTGATTCAAGGTGGACATAATCCAAATTTAAAAATTGAATATTATGAGGACGCATTCAAAATGATGCGCAAAAAATTTCCAACTATTGGTGTACATGGATTATCTACATCTGAAATTGATATGATTGCAAGAGTTGAAAAATCATCCACCAAAGAAGTTTTATCTAGATTGAAAGACGCTGGTTTACAATCTATCCCTGGCGCAGGTGCTGAGATTTTAACTGATTCTGTTAAAGAAATTATTAGTCCGAAGAAAATTTCTAGTGCTGATTGGATTAGAATTATGGATGAGGCACATTCTTTGGGAATTCCTGGCTCTGCAACAATGATGTATGGTAGTGTTGAAAACAATAACGATATTGTTGAGCACTTTTCTAAAATTGTAAAACTACAGGAAAAGACTAATGGCGTTATGGCTTTTATTCCGTGGAACTTTGAACCAAATAATACTTTGATGCAGGATGAGGGTATTGTTGAATATGGCACTGGTGGAATTCAGCTTTTAAAGATGATTGCAATATCTCGACTTGTTCTAAATGGATTGATTCCTCATATTCAATCCTCATGGCTAACTAATGGCGTTGGTATGGCCCAACTTGCCTTACAATATGGCGCTGACGATTTTGGTGGAACTTTGATTGGTGAGGAAGTGGTTTCATGCACTGGTGCACGTTCAACTGAATTAACTGATAAAATTATTGTTGATGCTATTCATCAAATTGGATATGAAGTTGAAGAAAGAGATAACTTCTATAATCCTATTCGTATTCTATAGTCCGTAATCTGTCCATCTAGAATCTACTAATTTCTTTGTTTTTTCATCCACTTTCACTTGCTGCTGGATTTCCCTCATGTATCCTTCTTCTCTTGTTTTTTGAGTCGCGTCTATTCCCATCTTAGATCCCAAATTGACTAATGGTGATGCAGGATCTAAAGTATCTGTAGGTGTATTGTTGATAATTATTGTGTCTCTTGCTGCATCCGACCTTGTAGTGATTGCCCATATGACATCGTTCATGTCATGCACATTGATATCTTCATCTACTACGACAAACATCTTTGTAAGTGACAATTGCCCCATTCCCCATAAACCCATCATAACTTTTTTTGCTTGACCTGGATATCTTTTTTTTATTGAGATTACTGCAAAACCTTGAAACCATCCTGCAGCTGGCATGCTGAAATCTACTACTTCTGGATGAAACATTTGAACAAGTGGTAAGAATGAACGTTCAATGACTTTTCCAATATACGCATCTTCTAAAATTGGTTTACCTACAACCGTTGTAACATAAACTGGATTCTTCCTTCTCATAATTCCTGTTAATGTAAATGTTGGATATGGTTCTACAGGTGTGTAGTATCCTGTGTGATCTCCAAATGGACCTTCATCTCTAATGTCTTCAGGATCAACGTATCCTTCTAAAACAATTTCTGCATTTGCTGGAACGTCTAAATCAACCGTTTTACATTTCACTGTCTTGATTCCTTCTTTTCTAGTAATTCCCGCAAATAGATATTTGTCTAACCCTTCTGGAACTGGGGCAATTGATGAAAATACTGTTGCAGGTTCTCCTCCAAAAATTATTGCTGCTGGAATTTTCTCCCCTCTGTCCTTTGCAATATCTCCGTGATTTGCCCCTCTCTTGTGTTTTTGCCAATGCATAGATGCATGTGTTTTATCTATGATTTGCATTCTGTAAACTCCTAGATTTCGAACTCCTGTTTCTGGATGTTTTGTTGCAATTAATCCTAATGTTATGAAACGTCCTGCATCATCTGGCCATGATTTTATGATCGGTAAATCATCAAACGAAGCATCTGTTGATGTAACTTCTGTAACTAATCCACTAGATTGTGATTTGGGAAATGATGCTGTCATTTTTGAAAGTTCTGGAAGCTTTTTAATTTTATTTAATAAACCTGATGGCATCTCCATTTTTGTCATGTCAGTAATGCGATGTCCAATTTCTGTGAAGTCTGCCATTTCAAGTCCAATCTCTAGTCTTTTCATTGAACCAAATGCATTTCCTAATACTGGCATAGTGTGACCCTTTACATTTTCAAAAAGAATTGCAGGACCATTTGAATACATTTCTCTTCTTAAAATTTCTGCAATCTCTAAATCCTGGTCTACTTCCGTTTTGACTCTTTTTAATTCCCCTTGTTTTTCAAGCTCAATTATGAATTCTTGAGTATCTTGTATTGGCACATTCAAACTCTTCTTAGATTAGGTATAAGCTTAACTAGATTTTAAAACATTTGTCACTATCTACATTGGTGGTAATTCTGTTTTTCTGTCATGACCGCCAGAACCAAATTTACAGTAAAAACATAATTCTGATTCCATGTATTTCAGTTGTTCAATTTTAATTGCACCTAATTTTAGTGCAATTTTTGTTAAAATTCTGTACTTTAATGGCATTGCTGGAATTACCTCATTCAAGTATACTTGGTAATGATCTGGACAAAACTTTAGTGTAACTTTAGATGGTTCTTTTCCTTTTTCGTTTACTTGCTTTGTAAAATTTATCTGTTCTCTAATGTATTCATGTTTTGGACATGGGCAATTTCTTCCTCCTGGATGCTTGTATGCTGGTGTATTTTTCCAGTCAAAATCTGGAAATTCTTTTTCAAAATCGTCCATGATGCTGATTATTTTATTTAGCATATAAAATTAATCATGTTTGAATATCTAATTCAAACCAAATGTACATAAACCCCGAACTAGGCATGAAAATTAATGGCAGCTGCTAAAAAGCAAACAAAACAAGATCTTGAAGCCAAGATTGCCGAATTAGAAGCAAAATTAAACCAATTATCTGATCAGCTCACCTCAAAACCTGCAGAAACTAAGCCTGCAGAGGCAAAGCCAGCTGAGACAGCTAAACCAAAACCAACCTTGCCAAAAGGTTCAACACCAAAACCAGCTGAGACACCTGCAGCAACAACCAAACCAAAAGGTACGTTGCCAAAAGGATTTGAAAAGTCAACAGAG
>JABHXI010000042.1 GCA_018657375.1 Candidatus Nitrosopumilus sp.
AGGATTGATAATTAAGGAGGAATGCAGATCCGCAAATCTAAAAGAATGGGAGTTTGCCAATGTCAGAAGTTATGTCATAAAGGAATTACTTGCAAAATCAAAACCGTGACAAATCTTTTTTCTGCTGAAATTAGTGTGATTTTTTAGCAAATTTTATTTTTAGATTTATTTTTTTGACATTAGTTCAGTCTGTTTTTTCATTTCAGAAAGAACTAGAATCAGTATCTCTTTTTCACTTAACTTCAATAGTGCCTTGGTTTCATCTTCCGTAAACTGAATATCTTCATTCAATTCATCGTACGTAGTTAGTGTATCCGTCATGAATGATGTGGCGATGCCGAGTTATTATATGGTTTTGATGTTGCGAAAAAACTTATATTTCTAGTTAATATCTTCGATTAGACATCTAAAAATTTAACTTTTCGTTACTTTTTTTTAAAATGTGTGATTGCATGTCTAATCAAAGTTAATCAAGCCCCATTATCTTGATTAATTATGATAAAACAAATTCCGATTCTACTGGTCGTAGTTGGGATTGTGGTAATAATTATTGGTTTTAACCTTGTCATGAATTATGGTTTAAGTTTCTATACTGGGATATCCCTCTTTTTTGGAATTGCCATGACTGTGGCCGGAGTAAATCTGAAAATAAAAATCAAAAAATTAGTGTCCAAAAACCAAAAGAAGCAATATGACTATACAATTAAAAAAATGACTGAAGATGTTGTGGAAGAAGATGTGTCAAAAGAAGAATCTAAAGAAAAGAAAATAGATTGAGGTTAAAAATCAAATCTTGTGTATTTGCTAACTTACAATCGTAGAAGAAAAATTTCCTCGTCTATTTTATGTGATAATTTTAAATTGTTATCCGTCATCTTTTATTTGTACATTCCAGTACTCTTGTATTTTGGACCTGTTTTCTTCAACAAATTTTATTCCGTCTTTTTTTAATATGATTGACGGATTGGTATTTCTGATAAACCAACTTTGACTTGAATCAATCGTAATTAAATTCATATCTTCTAATTCGTTAACATGTTCTCGAAATTTCCCAATGTTGGTTTTTTCACAATTTTTAAAAATACTGCTGTATTTTTTTATTCCGTTCTTAATGCAGGCAAGAATCATATAATCCACTGTGTCTAGTTTATCGTAATTCAATATTCTCTTCAACAATGATTAGTATTTATGAAATTGCTTAATCGCTGCATGCTTCTGGAAATATTTTGTGATGTGATTGATCCTGACTGGAAAGATCATGATCAATCAAAATTGACTAATTTTTACTAGAAAATATTTTTAAAAATTCCCTTAACTCTTCTTTTTGTTTTTCAGGCGGTGTATTTTCCCAAATTTTTAATTGATTAAATTTTGCCAATTCGTAGAAAATATCTTTGTCTTCATCACTAAATTCGTCGTGTCCTTTTTTGTTAATTTTTCCACGTCTTCTTAAGACTCCTTGCCTGCCCTTTGATTCCTCTTGATATTCAATAATCACCTTATTTTTAAAATCAATTAAATCTGGTACAAATTGCCTGAATCCTTTTTTTCTAAATTTTTGTGCCTCCTCTTCTGTTAAGAATGGTACTTTTTCCCATGTTCCAAACTCATCTATAATTATTCTTGTTTTACCTTCTTTAGTGTCTGTGTCAATCATAAAATTATAATAATTTTCTTCATCGATTTGTTTAATTTGTTGATTAATGTTGAACAATTTTTCAAGATCTTGAACTCCCATGTCCTATCTGTTGAATTTACATATATGAGCCGAAGGTTATCCTGTAATACAATGATCGATCATTTTCTATTTTTTCCAATCAATTAAATTGATACATGATTTAGAATAGTTCGCTATGGATACATTTGAAGCAATTTCTACTAGACGTGCAATTAAAAAATTTGACAGTGACTACAAAATGACATCTGAACAAATTGATTCTCTGATGAAATTAACTATTCTTTCACCTACCAGCTACAACCAACAGAACTGGAGGTTTGTAACCATCGCCGATCAGTCTATAAAAGAAAAAATTGGAATTGCCGCGAGAAATCAAGCACAACCTGTTGACGGATCCTTGGTTATACTATTGTGTGGAAATATGAGTGCATGGAAAGATGACCCGTTGAGATATTGGAAAAATCATCCTGTTGAAAAACAAGAATTAGTTAAATCATCTTTAGAAAAAAAATATTCTGACAGTCTTCAAAATCGACGTGATGAGGCAATCCGTTCTTGTGGTTTTGCAGGTCAAACAATAATGCTTGCGGCCCGACAAATGGGGCTTGATTCTTGCCCTATGGTGGGTTTTGATTATGATGAAATGGCAAAAATAATTAATCTTCCAGAAGATCATTTGATCGTTTTAATGATAGTGGTTGGAAAATCCAGCGAACCTGCCAAAGAACGTGGTGGTCAA
>JABHXI010000005.1 GCA_018657375.1 Candidatus Nitrosopumilus sp.
GTTCTTTTTCAATAGATTCTTTTTCTAATTTTCTACGTTTAATCCATAGAGAAATCCCACCTGCAATCATGGCGGTAAACAAAATTATGCCAGCCATTTGAAGCTCCATAGAGTACAACATACTAAAAGTTAAAACGTAATGAAAAAAAGTCTTGTGGTTTATTCCGATCCGTCAAATTAAGATTTTACATATATTAGATGCCAGTATTTACGCATAATATGATCAAAAGTTCTGAAATAAAGAAGATAGTTAATGATTATTCAGATGTAAGAATAGGCGTGCTAGGAAGCCATTCGGCTTTAGAGGTGATGGACGGAGCAAAAGATGAAAACTTTCAAACTGCTGTTTTTTGTCAAAAAGGACGGGAAGGACCATACCAAAGATTTGGAAGGATTGCAGATGAGATAGTAGTTTTAAATAAATTCAAAGACATGGCATCTGCAAAAAACCAAAAAATGCTAAGGGATACAAACACAATCGTAGTCCCACACAGGTCCCTCACAGTGTATCTGGGATACAAAACAATCGAGGATTCATTTAAAGTTCCAATATTTGGAAACAGAAAATTGTTTCAAGCTGAAGAGAGAACTGCAAAGAAAGGGCAGTACTACTTGTTAGAAAAGGCAAAAATAAAATATCCAAAATTATTCAAAGATCCTAAAAGAATTAACAAACCGTGCATTGTAAAAGTTCAGGAAAAAAAGAGGCCGTTAGAAAGAGCATTTTTTACAGTTTCATCATACAAGGACTATAAGGAAAAGTCAGAGGCAAAAATAAAACAAGGATTGATTGCTAGAAAAGATTTAGAAAAAGCAAGCATAGAGGAATTGGCAATTGGCACATACATGAATTTTAATTTCTTCCACACGCCGATATCAAATCAAGTAGACTTTATCGGAATCGAGAGAAGGCTTCAAACTAACATCCACGATTACAACGCATTACCTGCAAAGGAACAATTGGAAATGGATATTGATTTGCAAAATATCGAAGTTGGACACACTCCTGCAAGCATCAGGGAGTCATTACTTGAGAAAGTGATCAAGATGGGAGATAAATTTGTGGCAGCAGTCAAAAAAGAATACGCACCAGGAATAATTGGACCGTTTTCACTTCAAAGTGTAATTACAAAAGATTTGGAATTAATTGTGTATGACGTATCACTAAGAGTTCCAGGAAACCCAATTGTTGCAACAACCAGCCCATATACAAAATACCAATATGGCCAGACATTTGGGGTGGGAAGAAGAATCGCTATGGAAATTAAGCGGGCCCAAGAAGAAGACAGACTAGATGAAATAGTCACATAGGTTTTAAAAAAATAACCATGAAGAAATTAATTCTTTTTCCTCTGATTTTGTTTTTAATAGGAATTCTTTTTGTTACAGGCATCATGCTAACCAACATACTAACTGATGTGATATCTTCAAGTAGTGCCGAGGCTAAACAAGAAAAACAAAGAATTGATACAGAGACATCATTTTGCGATAGTTTTGAATGTCTGCGAGAAGTCCTGATAGATACAAAACAATTTTGTTTGGACTATCCATATTACGATGTGGAATTTTGTACGACATTTAACAATGAACTTAAGGACATGAGGCAAAATCTTGAGGAATTGAATCAAAATCTGTATGATTCCACATCAGTTCCATGAAGCAATTGAATGAACAAAACATAATTTAAGAAGAAGAGAAAGGCGTAAGCCCTCTAAACTGCAGAACATTAAGAGATTTCCTCTTGTGGTCAAGCGTCTAAACGCTTGGTTGCCTTTTTCGTTCTGCGGGGCTACGCGAGTTATTCGTCAGATATTTTAACTAACGACATTAATTATTATAAAACATACAACTATTTAACACTATTAGATAATTATTATAATAAATAATTGATTTTTATCAAATTATTATGTATTTCAAAAAATTAAATTGAAAAAATATGGAAAAACATATTTCCAATATTAAAAAAGAATAGAATGTTAATTGGTTAGATAGGGAAATATGTTGAATACCCTTCATTCTAATTTCAGGTGATTAAAGCGGTTTGACATCTGAAATGGATTGCTGATACCAATTAGCATTACAAACTTTATTGTGTGGAATTAATGAGTAGAAAAC
>JABHXI010000043.1 GCA_018657375.1 Candidatus Nitrosopumilus sp.
ACCGATGCTGAACCTGCGTTTACGTCTGAACTTAATCTGTCATGAACAACTTCTACAATGTTTGCATTAGCTAAAGTGACTATGTCCACAATTTCTTTAAATGCTCCTGGTCTATCTGGAAGTAAAACTGATAATTTTAGCAACCTGCTCATTGCAGCTAGTCCTTTGTCTACAATTTGACCTAAAAGATACATGTCAATATTACCTCCTGCTAGAACTGCCACCACTTTTTTTCCAGGTGATGGTTTTTTTGAAATTAAGTATGCCAACCCTACTGCGCCAGCAGGTTCAACCACAAATTTCATTCTTTCCATTAGTAGGAACATCGCTTTAGTAATTTCATCATCGTCAACTAATACAATTTCGTCCATTAGATTTTTAATTATTTCAAAAGTAATTTCTCCTGGCATTTTTACTGAAATACCGTCTGCTATCGTCCTATCTCCTCCCGTTGATTTCCTTTCATTTTGTTTAACTGATTCGTACATTGAAGGGAATGACTTTGATTGAACGCCTATTACTTTCACATTTGGATTTTTTTCTTTTATTGCAATTACCGTTCCTGCAGCTAAACCGCCGCCACCTATTGGCAGATAAATTTCTTCAACATCTGGAAGGTCTTCCAATATTTCTAATCCTATTACTCCTTGTGCAGCTATGATTTGAGGGTCATCAAAAGCTTGCACTATTGTGGCACCTGTTTCTTTTGCAATCTCTTTTGCTTTAGAATATGATTCATCGTAATTCCTTCCTTCTAGTATCACATTGGCGCCATACCCTCTTGTTGCAGATACTTTTGCAGGTGATGCATTTTTTGGCATTACAATTGTGCATGAGATATTTTCTAATGACGATGCTAACGCAACTCCTTGTGCATGATTTCCTGCTGATGCTGCAACTACCCCGTGTTTTTTTTCTTCTTCTGATAGTGATTTTATTTTATAATATGCTCCTCGTATTTTGAATGATCCTGTTTTTTGTCTAAATTCTTCTTTTAGGTATATTTCTGAATTTGTTAAATCACTAAATGTCGGTGAATGAATTAAAGGTGTTTTTCTAATTACATTTCCTCTTAATGCATTTGCTTTTAGTATTTCGTCATATGTTGGATTCATTAGAGATGTTGCTACTTATTTGACGTATTTGAGTTCATCGATGAATAATCCTTTTTTATTTAATTTTTATGCGTAATTTTAAAATTAAGATTGCATTCTATTCTTTAATCGCCATTTCTAATTCTTCTAATTTTTTTACAATGTTGTCTTTTGCCACATTTGACATTTTTCTTGGATCAAATAGGCCTTCACGGTTACTATTTTTGATAAATTCTATATCTAGTGTACATAGAGCGCCTTCTTCTCCTCCTACTAATCTGGTATCGTCAATAAGTATAGAACTTGTTTGATATGTTTCAATTAACAGGGAGTCTAATTCCTTAAACAGTTCACCCTTTTTCTCTCTTAATCTTTTGAATTCTTCTCCAGAATCTTTCTCAATTTCTTCATACACTTTTTTACTAAATTCTTCATCTTCGTAAAATACTTCAAATAGTTTTTGATGATCAAAATCTTTGTACCCCATTTCTTTTAATTTATTCAGTACAAATTGATCACTGTTATCTGATAGCTCTGTTTCTTTGTTTTTTGTTTTATCTACAAGTTCTGCTAATTCCTTTTGACAGTCAATCGCTCTTTGAAGTGGTTTGTAGAATAGTAAGACGTGAAATTGCAACGATATGTGCCCTGATATTAAATAATTCCCTTCATTGATTTCGAACTTTGTAAATATTCTTCTAAGGTCTTCGTTGTTGGTAACTGATACATCCTGAATTGACCAATTAGTTAAATTTTGAATTAGTTTTTCAAGATAGTTTGTAATCTGTTTTGGATCAAATGTTTTTTGTTCTGTAATTGTTGAATCCCCCATCATGACTTTCAAATCTACCATTTTTGTCAATTCTAGAATTTTTTTTAAAAATTCATTTTGTATCATCTCATTTTTTTTATTCAGTATTTGGATGAATTCGTCTGGTGATCTTGAACCTAGTCGCACAATTTTTTTCCCTGCTTTTACTCTCCTTAAACCTTCATTATCATTATTCGTACGAATTTCTATAGTGGTACATGTTTCTAATATTGGATAATATCTAAATAGATTAATTCCTATTTCTAGGCGTGGACAAATCAACATTACTGTGTGATAATTGCAATAATGCGATTGTTGAGTATTATGACTGCAGTTATAGAGGCAATAGAGGTAAATGTACCCTCTGCAAAATTGATTTTCCCTTGGAGTAGATGATTAAATATGACTGAGAAAGAAAATACAAAAAAAGGTAACACCGTAGTTGACATGCTGCTTAGCAGACATGCTGAAAAAACATTAGATTCTGAAACCATGATTGTAGAAACTCAAAAACGGGTTTGGGGTGCTTTAAAAAAAGGATATGAATACAGCGGAGTAGTAGATGAATCTGAGCGATTCCTTCGAAAACATGTATTCTCTAAATTAGACATGGTTGTTCTGTATGTTGATTTAGTTGGTTCAACCACCATGGCTTTGGAAATGCCTGCAGAAAAAATTGCAATTATCATTAGTTCTTTTGCACAAGAAATGGCTGCTGTTATTAGACAGCATAATGGATTTGTTTTAAAATTTGTTGGAGATGCAGTTATTGGTTATTTTGTTGCAGACAATAACTCATTACTTATAGCTGACAATGCAGTTAACTGTGCAAAATCTATGAACACAATTATTCAAAAAGGAATTAACCCCATACTAAATCAATATGACTACCCTGACTTGATGGTAAAAATTGGAGTTGATTTTGGCCAAAATATTGTTGTCAGATATGGTTCAGATGAGATTAACTCTCACGTGGATTTAATGGGTCCTGCAATGAACATTGCAGCAAAAATTCAAAACATGGCAAAAGCAAATCAAATTTTAATTGGCAGTGACGTATGTGAGCGTCTACACCCTACACTGCAAGAAGATTTTGAAAAAATAGTCTGGGAAAACGATGAATGGAATTACCGTTCTAGAATAACAGGTGAAATTTATCAAGTATTGGGATTTAAAGGATAATATAATATTTTTATAAATTCCATCACACTGTAAATTTTTCTGGACATTCAACATGCTCGTAATGGTGCTCTGTAAATTTTTCTTCAACCACGTACATTACAATTTTATGCAATTCTTCATCTTTGATATTTTTCTTACACCGTAAGCAAGTTCTTTTTAATTCCATCATGGTTAATTTTGATCTAAATTAGTAATCTATAACGATCTACGATCAACTGAATTTGAGCAAAAATTACTATTATTACACTAAAGAGTATATGAAATGCCTAAGGTAAGCGTAAAATATACCAAATTTACAGGATA
>JABHXI010000044.1 GCA_018657375.1 Candidatus Nitrosopumilus sp.
CGGAAGTCCAATGTACATTCCCAAGTTCAATGCAATTACGGACAGTCCAAGTCCCAGAACCTCTGATTCGGAGTCAGCGTTTTCCATGATTGACAATGATGACAACATTGGTGTCAGTCCGGCTTTTACAACTTCCTTGAACATAGGATTCTCTCTTTCCATGTCAGCGATTGCTGGACTAAACGAATAGTAGACGTTGTTGAACGTGCTCATGAATGCGGTTCCTGATTCCGTGTTCATCAGCTGGTTGTCGCGAATTTCCCTGAGCATCTGAACCTGCGGTGCCATCTCTGAGCCGTATGCCGCAGTTGCGATTAGGCATCCGCCGCCATTACCAGATTTTACACTGGTGGTTTCTTTTACAGGTTCAGTGGATACATTTTTAGAAAAAGTTGAAACATCAGTCCATTCTTTCAGAGTGTAATCATTAATGTGATTTACAATTAGCATTGTACCATCCACGAAATCGTAATCATCATGGTAAATCGTAAACTCACCAGAAGTTGTTTCTCCCAATACGGTTGCAACATCACCATTACTTACAGAGATCGTAACCTTACCGGGAGATTCAATGAAAATAGTCAATGGCATATCAGGAGTAGGAATTTCATAAACATCTTTATCTAAAAATACTAAAACTACACCAAAAGCAGGTAAGGATGATCCAACCATAAGTATAGATGCAAATACTACAATGGCTATAATTTTCAATCTACTTCAATCGCCATTAAATATGCAGACTCACCATCACGGTAATATGCATTAAGTTCTAGTCTAATTACAAATCCAAGTTTTTCATAAAGACGAACAGCATCAGTATTACTACATCTAACTTCTAGATAAAATTCATCACAATTCCTACTTTTTACACCAATTACAGATTCTTCAACAAGTGCTTTGCCGATGCCTTTTTTTCTATGCTCATCAACAACTGCAATTGATACTACATGTCCTTTTTTTACAAAACCTAGTTTCTTAAAATTTGAAAATCCAAATTCAGTTTTACACATTTCATAACCAACAATTTTACCATCTATTTCTGCAACCAAAAATGCTTCAGGTAATTCTTTCAATAAGGATTCATAGAAATAGTCAGAATAGTGCTCAGGTAAGGTTTTAAGATTAATTTCCATTACAGAGATTAGATCGCTTGGAGCTGCTCTACGTATACTACAGTCACCCAATTGTCTCAAAATTACTTGCATAATATACCATGAAAGTATCAATATTTAATTTTAAACAAAAAGGTGATTAATGGAATAAGAGTGTATCAAATGAATGGAAGAAGATTCTCAAGAAAATATTATTTCATTAGTTAATTCAATTTTTAATGTGGGAGAGTTTACAAAAACGGAATTTACATTAGAATTTAAAATTACAGACATAGAATTTCAAACAAAATTTGAAGATTTAGCAAGAGGGTTAGAAAATATGAGCTATGTTTGTAAATTATTAAAAAAAGATAATGAGATCTATGTTCAAATTCAAAAATTTACCATAAAAAAAGCTAGAAAATTACTTAATGCGACGTGGACACCGAGATTTTTGTTTGTAATTGTAATATCATTTGTAATGATTGATGGCTACTATAGAACATCTGGAACAAACGCTATTGTAGAAATTGGAGATCCATTTCAGATGGCAATTGTCTACACACTTGCATTATTAGGAATTTTGGGAACGCATGAGCTTGGACACATTATTGCAGCAAAGATGCACAGGTTAAAAACAAGTTGGCCATATTTTATTCCAGGTTTACCAGTCATCGGTATTCCAACATTTGGTGCATTCATTCAATCAAAGGGATTAACAATTAATCGAAGAATTTTATTTGATGTAGCTATTGCAGGACCAATTGCAGGATTAGTAATTACAATGATAGTTTCACTGTATGGAGCATATACTGCACCAATTTTGGATCAAGAAATAGCTGAAGGGTTATTTGCTGATCAAATACTAGTTGAATGGGAACAAGGAGAGCCACTACTAATGACTGCAAGTTTAGCAGTATTTGGAAAAGGAGGTCCAGGTCACGAAGTGATCATGACACCAGTAATGTTTGCAGCATGGATTGGGTTTTTAATTACATTTTTGAATTTGCTTCCAGCATGGCAACTGGATGGTGGACATATGGCAAGAACGCTCTTAGGTCAAAAAATCCATAGATATGCAACATATGGGAGCATGCTAGTACTTGTTTTACTAAATTATTGGCTTATGGCAATCCTAATTTTAGTAATGTCAACCAAAAATCCAAGCGCAACTCCACTTGATGACATATCCCCACTTACAAGAAATAGAAAGATTGCGTATATCGGAATTATAGCATTAGCATTTTTGTGTGCACCACTACCATCAGGATTATTTTCAGGAATTTTACCTTAGAAAAAGTCTAGCACCGTCATTTACTACTGCAACTTTTTGTCTAGCACCTTGTGTTTTTAAAATATAATCCATGGAATATTTTATTCCAGGTAAAGAAATCATATCAAGTTTCTTTACATAAAATTCAGGCAAAATAGAAACCAATCCAATTTGAAAGTTTTTTTGTATTTCTGAAAGAAAAAGTAAATCCTCCATCCCATCAACATATTTTGTAGGATTCCGCAATTGTTCCAAGGTTAATCTATCTTCAATATATTGTTGAATGGCATCAGAACCTAAACCACCCTTACATTCAGCAACCAAAATTGCAAGACCATCTTTCTTAATAGCATTTGAACAATTCCAAAGCGAGGATAAAGAATGTCCCAAAGTGTCATTGCTTGCATCCTTACCAGTGCTCATTATCATGGTTTTGTGTTGACCGATGTCTTTAATCGAATTTAATTCTAAAATTTTAGTGGCAGAGAGGGTTTGAGATGGATGACCAATTGTAAAGTCAAGTATTCCTTCAGAATTTGAAACAATTTCAATTGCTTGAATTTCAAAATTATCAACGAATTTTTTTGCTTCTGTCAAACTTTCAGTATATTGTCCAGGGGTAGGAAAATTACCTTGTCTTTTTGCATATGCTGAAAGCATAGATTCTGTACCAAATTTTTTGATAAGACGTGTTGCAATAGTCTCATAACCAAACAGCCCATCAAACCCCATTTCACCCATAAATACAAGATTAGTATTGGAAATATCAACATCGTCAAATTCGTTAATTGCACTACCTTCAGGTAAACCAGACTTGACTAAATTTAGAATTTTTTTCTCAGCTAATATCTTAGGAAATGGTTTTGATTTTTGTTCACATAATGTGAATAATAATGAGATA
>JABHXI010000045.1 GCA_018657375.1 Candidatus Nitrosopumilus sp.
ATTGGGAGTTAAAATGGAGTTTGATCCTGCTCTGGTAATTCCTGATAAATCTAAGTCTATTTTAGAAGGTGCAATTGTTCCTTGGAGTGGAAGGTTTTCTGCATTCAGAAGACAAGCATTGAGAACTGTTGGTGAAAAATTTGGATTTGATTTAATGACTCCGATTGAAAAAATAAAACCAAAACATTTTGAAATTATTTTACATGGTACTTCTGATTTAATTGATTTTCAATATAGTTCTAAATCTGGAGATTCTTCGTGGAAATACACTAATGCATTTGAGGGTGTACTTGTTAACCTTCAACGTGTTTTTGTGGAGACTGATTCTGAATCTAAACGTGAATGGCTTAAACAGTTTATGCGTGATACTCATTGTACCACATGTGATGGTAAAAAACTAAAACCAGAATCTCTTGCAGTTACAATTGATGATTTAGGAATAATGGATGTATGTGATTTATCTATTACTAATTGCTTTGATTTTTTTTCCAATTTGAAATTAACTGAAACTGAGCAACACATCGCAAGAGATATTCTTAAGGAAATTAAAGAACGCTTGGAGTTTTTAATTAATGTAGGTCTAAATTATCTTACATTAAATCGCCTTAGTTCTACACTGTCTGGTGGTGAGTCTCAAAGAATTAGATTGGCTACTCAAATCGGTTCTAATCTTACTGGTGTTTTGTATGTGCTTGATGAACCTACAATAGGATTACATCAACGCGACAATGCACGGTTGATTAAAACGCTAAATAAGCTACGAAATCTTGGTAATACTGTCATTGTTGTGGAGCATGACGAGGAAGTTATACGAAATTCAGATTGGATAATTGATTTAGGTCCTGGAGCTGGAGTACATGGAGGAAATATAGTTTTTGAGGGGACCGTCAAAAAAATCTTGCAGACAACCAAGTCTGTAACTGGAACTTATCTTAAAGATAACTCGTTAATTATTTTAAAAAATAAAATTCGTAAACCTGATGGTTCATTAATTATTAAGGGTGCATCTGAAAATAATTTAAAAAATATTGACGTTGAAATTCCTCTAGGACTTTTTGTATCTGTAACTGGTGTATCTGGTTCTGGAAAATCTACTTTAATCAATGACATTTTACTCAAAAGCCTAGAAAATCATTTTTCTAAAACTCATATTAGATCTGGTGATCATAAAGAAATTTCTGGTCTAGATGATGTGGATAAGGTAATTGCTATTGATCAATCTCCTATTGGTAGAACTCCTCGTTCAAACCCTGCAACCTATATTGGTGCTTTTACTCCTATCCGAGAACTATATTCTAACACAGCTTTATCAAAAGAGCGTGGATACAAACCAGGACAATTTTCATTTAACGTTGCTGATGGAAGATGTTTTGCATGTGAAGGTGACGGTGTTAAAAAAATTGAAATGCAATTTCTATCTGATGTATATGTAAAATGTGATGAATGCAAAGGAAAAAGGTATAATTCTGAAACATTATCTGTTCTATACAAGGGAAAAAATGTTTCTGATGTTTTACAAATGACTGTTTTTGAAGCATTGACTTTTTTTGAAAATGTTCCTTCGATTCAAAGAAAACTACAAACTGTTAATGATGTTGGCTTGGGATATATCAAACTTGGACAATCATCCACCACACTGTCTGGTGGTGAGGCTCAACGCGTAAAACTTGCTGCTGAACTATCAAAACGTGGTACTGGTAAAACTTTGTATATTCTTGATGAGCCTACGACTGGATTACATTTTGCTGATGTTCAAAAACTATTGGATGTGCTAAACAGATTAGTTAACCTTGGAAATACTGTTGTCGTAATTGAGCATAATATGGATATTATCAAAAATTCAGATTGGTTAATTGATTTAGGACCCGAAGGTGGGGATGAAGGGGGTCGTATTGTTACTGTTGGTACTCCTTCTAACGTGTCAAAATCACCTGGAAGCTATACTGGAAAATATTTAAAAAAATTATTAAAAAATGACGTTTGATATTTCTAAAATAGTTATTCCTACTAACCCTGGTATTTATTTAATGAAAAATTCTGATAAAAAAATTATCTATATTGGAAAAGCAAAAAATTTGAAGAACCGTGTCCGTTCTTATTTTAATAAGAACCAAAATTATAAAACTCAAAAATTAGTCGAAAATATTTTTGAGATTGAATTTGTTTTAACTGATAATGAAAGTGAAGCTTTTCTCTTAGAATCTAATATGATTAAAAAGTATAGGCCTCGATTTAATATTGAATTGAAGGATCAACAGCGTTACACATACTTACGGCTGTCTGATGAAAAATTTCCACGATTATTAGTTGCTCGACGAACAAGAGATGGTAAATTTTTAGGACAAGGAAAATTCTATGGTCCCTTTACTCAGGGAAGTTCAAAATTACTTACAATTGGAACTTTACGAAAAGCCTTTCAAATAAGAATTTGTAAAACACTTCCAAAAAAAGTTTGTCTGGAATATCATTTGGGTAACTGTGAAGGTCCTTGCGAATTTAAGAGTGCAGAAGAAAAATATCCTGAGCATGTAAATAAATTGGAGGCTGTTCTTAAAGGTAAAAACGATACTAAAATTTTTACAAAAAAATTAGAAGATGAAATGTATCAGGCTGCTGAATCCCAACAATTTGAGCGTGCAAAAGATATCCGTGACACGCTAATCCGGCTTGGAAGTCTTCAAACTAAACAAAAAATGGAATATGTCAAAAATTCAGATGAAGAATATTTTGGTATTGGAATTCAAGAACAAACTGCAACAATCATGAATTTTAGAATGATTAATGGAGTAATCCGTGATAGCGATAAATTCTTTTTTGATTTAGTAGGTGATAATTCACTTTCAAATTTTCTTTATCAATATTATTCTACACATAAAATTCCAAAATTTATTATTCTAAATGAGCTTCCTGAAAATCAAAAATTACTGGAATCATTGTTGTCTGAGCAATCTGGATTTACTGTAAAAATTATGACTCCGACTAGAGGCAAGAAAAACGATATTATGAATTTAATTTTAAAAAATATTCGATTAATTCATTCAAAAGGTGCTAATCCTGGATTGGTTGAATTACAAGAAATTCTAAATTTACCTTCCCTACCTAACATCATTGAATGTTTTGATATTTCGAATCATGGTGCTGAATTTGCTGTTGGTTCTATGTCTAGTTTTGTAGGTGGAATTCCAAATAAATCTGGATATAGAAAATTCAAAATTAAAACAATCACTGGAAGAGACGACTTTGCAATGATTGGAGAAATTATTAAAAGAAGATATTACAGACTATTGGAAGAAAATTCTACGTTACCTGATCTGATTCTAATTGATGGTGGCAAGGGACAGTTAACTGCAGCTTTGAAATCTTTAGAATCTCTTGGAATAAAACTGCCTTGCATATCCTTGGCAAAAGAAAATGAAGAAGTTTATCTTCCAAAAACTAAAAACCCTGTTGTAATTCCTAAACATAAAGAATCATTAAAAATTTTACAACATGCTAGAGATGAAACTCATAGGTTTGGTGTTGCATACAATCGAACTATACGTAAAAATCAAATAAAATAGAAAAAAGGAAATTTTTTTGGGTTAGTTAACTGTAACACTACCGACCATCCAAGGATGGACCATACAGAAGTAATCGTAATTACCTGCATCGTTGAATGTGAATGAATAATCCAGTCCTGCCATTAGTAGACTGCTGTCAAATACTCCGGATGGACCGTCTGATGGACTTCCACCTGTTACTGTATGAGCTGCGTTGTCTACATTATCCCATTTCACTGTATCTCCAGTACTAATGGTGATGTCTTGTGGTAGGTAACATGCATTAGATGTTTCACATCCTGGTGCTCCACTTCCCATTGCAGTTTCCACGATGTGTGTTTGTGGACCTGCGTTAGCTGCTGCGTCTGCTTTAGCTTGTGCTGCTGCGTCTGCTTTAGCTTGTGCTGCTGCGTCTGCTTTAGCTTGTGCTGCTGCTTCGGCTCTTGCTTCTGCTGCTGC
>JABHXI010000046.1 GCA_018657375.1 Candidatus Nitrosopumilus sp.
AAATTTTTAATTATGTCTGAAATTGAAAAACTGTTGAGTGGGGGACAAAGATCATTAAATTTGGATAATCCAAAAGAAGCATTATCTTTTTATGAAAAAATTCTTGATCAAAACCCTGCACATTTGGAAGCTTTACTAAAAAAAGGAAATATTTTTGGAAGGTTTGGAAGATTCGATGACGCTATCCTTTGTTATGACGCTATTCTTTTACAAGAAAATGAAAATCCCTTAGCGCTATTGAATAAGGGATTGTGTCATCATAACATTGGACAGTATGATGTGGCCATATGCTGTTTTAACCTTGT
Organism: Candidatus Nitrosopumilus sp.; assembly: GCA_018657375.1. Taxonomy (GTDB): domain Archaea; phylum Thermoproteota; class Nitrososphaeria; order Nitrososphaerales; family Nitrosopumilaceae; genus Nitrosopumilus. The sequence goes on from JABHXI010000046.1 coordinate 306, forward strand.
TTTAAAAACTAAACCGCAAAGCAAGACTGCGTTATATAATAAATCCTCATCAATAATAAAATCTGGCAAACTTAAGGAAGGATTGGAAATTTTATCTCAATTAATTAACTTAGATTCTTCGTATAAAGAACAAGCCAAACATGATGTTGATTTTGTTGATATCAAACTTTTAAATGAGTTTAAAGAAATTACTAGTTAATTTTTTTTAAATGTCCACATAGAGGCCGTCATCTCTTTTTTCTACTTCGTACGTTTCTAATTTTACATCTTTGAGATAATCTACTAGTTCGCCTGTCTTGATGTTGTAGTGCCAGAAATGTAGCGGACATTCAACTATGTCTCCTTCCAATTTACCCGGCGCAATTGATCCGTCCTGATGGACACAAAGATCATCCATTGCATGAAATCCATCTTGATTAAACACTGCTATTTGTTTTCCGTCAATTTTGAATGCTTTGCCGCTTCCTGCTGTTATTTCGTTTTTTTCAGCTATTTTTTTCCATGCCATGAGTTTATTGAAATATCTGTCATTTATTTACATTCGCATGATAGTATTTTATAACCCTCGTTGGGTTTGTTGGCATTGAGTAAAGTAAAATCTAGTCCAAAATTGATCAAAGAGGGTAAGCTATCCTATGAATGGGCAAGATCTCACATGCAAATTTTAGATAATACCATTAATCGATTAAAAAAATCAAAACCTCTCAAGGGTGTAACTATTGGTTTTTGTTTACACGTTACAAAAGAGACATCTGTTTTACTTATCGGTGCTAAAGAATTAGGTGCAACCGTTGCAGTCTGTGGCGGCAACCCTTTAACCACTCAGGACAACATTGCAGCATATTTGGCATCTGAAGGAATCCATGTCTATGCATGGCACGGTCAATCCGTTAAAGACTATGATTGGTCTATTGATCAGGTGCTCAAACATAGCCCAACTATTCTCACTGACGACGGTGCAGACATGAACATCAAAGCACATTTCGATAAACGATTCAAAGATATGGAAGTTCTTGGTGCAACTGAGGAAACCACTGCTGGCGTAACTAGAATTAGAGCCGTAGAAAATCAAGGAAAATTGAGATATCCTGTAATTTTGGTTAACGAGGCATACACCAAACACATGTTTGATAATCGATACGGTACTGGACAAAGTACCATTGATGGTTACTTGCGTGCAATGAATTTACTTATGGCATCAAAACGTGTTGTAGTTGTTGGATATGGCTGGGTTGGACGTGGTGTGGCATCACGATTTAATGGAATGGGTTCTAAAGTAATTGTAACTGAGGTTGATCCGATAAAAGCTCTTGAGGCTCACATGGATGGATTTGAGGTAATGCCAATGTCACAAGCAGCAAAAATTGGCGACATGTTTGTTACGTGTACCGGAATGACAAGTGTAATTAGAAAAGAGCATATTTTAAAAATGAAAGATGGTGCAATTATGGGCAATGTCGGTCACTTTGATCTTGAGATTGATGCCGAGTTCTTACTAAAAAAATCAAAATCTGTTAAAGAAGTTAGACCTACACTTGATGAATGCGTTTTACAAAATGGCAAAAAGGTGTACTTGATTGGAGAAGGTCGTCTTGCTAATCTAGTTTCTGCAGAAGGACATCCTCCAGAGGTTATGGCGCAATCTTTTTCAAATCAACTTCTATCTGTCTTGTATATTCTTAAAAACCACAAAACAATGGAAAATAAAATTATTGATGTTCCTAAAGAAATTGATATTCAAATCGCACACGATGCACTAAATGCAATGGATGTTAAAATTGATAAATTAACTCCTGAACAAGTAAAATACGCAAACAGCTGGTAGAGATTTAGTCAACTTATACAATCAACATCTAGCACTTCTAACTTAGAAATCCAATAAATTCTTCTGATTTTAAAAAAGGACTTTTAGTTCACATACCAAATTCTAGGACCTAGTGTCTTTTTTTACAATAGTATGCGGCTCAAAATCTTCATCTCATTGAAATCATGTCATTAGTTAGTCGTTAATTGGCACTTTCTAGGTCAAAATGATGAGAAGAACGGGATTATTTCACCCGCACTTTCCCATCATTTCTATTCTAGCTACACATTAACTTCATTGTAGCTAGTTTTGACTTTGGTACAGTTTGACGTTGTACCGATAATTTTACAACATATAAAATTACATTTACAGTTTCAAAGTTTATTGAGACTGAACACAAAGTTACAGTATGTCTTATTCAATTAAAGTTCGGATGGCACAACAGATGTCTATTGAAGTTAGTGGCAATGAATTAGAATATGTTGTCAAGTTACTTAACGAGGGGACAAAAAAATCCTTTCGAGCAACAAGTGCAACTGCCATAGAAATCTAATAAGATCCAGTTTAATTTTTCCCAAATAACTCTCTAGCATTTTGATCGTCAATCATTTCATCCAATACTCTTCTAACTGATCTTGACACTTTGTTTGGTTTCTTCACACTAAGTTAGACGGATATCTGGATATTTAACAGACAGATCAGGATGTGGTAAAACTTCTTAACTCCAATCTTACTTTTAAGAACTGTCTGATGAATAAAAGAGCTATAATTACAAGTGCTTTGCCTTACGCTAATGGTGAAATCCATTTGGGCCATGTTGCATCTACATATCTTCCAGCAGATGTAACTACCAGATTTTTAAAACAAAACGGGGTTGAGGCGTACTATGTTTGTGCATCAGATGATTTTGGAACCCCTATTCTAATCCAATCTGAAAAAGAAGGAAAAACACCTGCTGATTATGTTTCACATTGGAACAAGCGTGATTATGACGATTTCACTGCATTTGGTATCGATTTTGATTATTTCTATAACACCAGTTCTTCTGAGAACATTGACTTTGTTCAAGATGTTTTTACAAAATTAAATGAGTCTGGTCATATTTATGAAAAAGAAATAATCCAATTTTATTGCAATAACGACAAAAAATTCCTTCCTGACAGATATGTAAAAGGCATTTGCCCTCATTGCAAGGCTGAAGATCAGTATTCTGATTTGTGTGAAAGTTGCGGACGTGTACCTGAAGAGATAACTGACCCTAAATGCTCTATTTGCGGTCAAACCCCGACCAAAGAAAAAACAGATCATTATTTTTTCAAGCTCAAAAATTTTGCTGACTCGTTATCTCAATGGTTGGAAGAAACAACCACTCTTCAAAAAGACGTAAAAAAATATGTCCAAAACTGGATCAAGTCTGGATTGATTGATTGGGATATCACGCGAGACATCCCTTGGGGAGTTCCTGTTCCTCTTGATGGCGCAGAAGGTAAGGTTTTCTACGGTTGGTTTGACAACCACTTGGCATACATTTCAACTGCATTGAAATTTCTTAACGATAAAGGAATTGACGGAAAAGAATTTTGGAACTCTGCAGATATTTACCATTTCATTGGGAAAGATATTGTGTATCATCATTATCTCTTCTTCCCTGCAATGAGGTTGGGTCTCAACGAAGAATACAAGTTGCCTAATTACATTCCAACCCGAGGACACCTTACACTTCAAGGAAAAAAATTATCTAAGAGTAGAAATTGGTACATTGGATTGAAACAATTTTTGGGATACTATCCTGCTGATTATTTGAGATTCTACCTTGTCTCCATTAACCCGTACTCTCAAGACGATTTGAATTTTGACTGGGATGACTTTACAACTAGAATAAACTCTGAATTAATTGGTAACCTTGGAAATTTTGTGAATCGTGCTTTAGGATTTACAAAAAAAGCATTCGATGGAAAAATTCCTGAGACTGAATCCTTTGATGTAAAAGATTCTGAAGCGGAAGAAAAAATAAAGTCACTTGCAGCTGACGTTTCTACTTTGATGGAGCAAAATCATTTGGACAGGGCACTGAAGAAAATAATGGAGGTTTCTTCCTTTTTCAATCAGTACTTTCAACACAAGGAACCTTGGAAAAACGGCCCTGGAACTACAAACTGTGTGTATCTTTCTGTAAATGCTGTTAGAAGTTTTGCTATTGCAATCTTTCCATTTATGCCTGAATCTGCCCAGAAAATTTGGAACCAGCTCGGAATTGATGGAAATGTCTCTGATGTCTCATGGACATCTCAATCTGAATTGGGCATTTCATCTGGACATGCTCTTGGAGATGCTTCCCCCTTATTTGCTCGAATTGAAGCATCTGACATTGAAAAATATAAGAAAGAATTGGGTCCATCAGAATAAACTATGAAGCCGATTGCTCGAATTTCAACTCGCGGATACTATAATTTACTAAATGGAGAAACAATTAAAAATAATTCCTACTATCTATACCCAAAACAGGATTTCAAAAAATTAATTGATTCA
>JABHXI010000047.1 GCA_018657375.1 Candidatus Nitrosopumilus sp.
GAAATTAGAGAACCATATGCATCTGCAATTAATTTTATCAATTCAACTGACTGTTACAAATTTGCTGTAGACGTTCCTTCTGGTTTAGATCCTCAAACTGGAAATACTGCAAATATTTTTACTAAATGTGATATGACTGTTACATTTCATAAAATGAAGGAAGGTATTCCAAAAAGAAAAGATTTGACTGGTGAACTTTATGCGGAAAAAATTGGAATTCCTGTTGAAGCTGAAGAGGGAATATTGTGATAGTACATCAAATACCAGTTGGACCGATGCAGAATTTTTGTTACATTGTTGTTGATGAAGATACTAGTGAATCTATAATTGTTGATCCTTCATGGAATCTAATGGAATTGGAATTGATAATTAAAAATAATAATTTAAAAATAAAATATATTGTAAACACTCACTATCATGATGATCATACAAGAGGAAATCAAGAAATGGCGGAATCTACAAAAGCTCCTATAATTCAACATGAATCTTCAACATTAAAAAATGACATTACTGTAAAAGATGGAGATTTTATTGAATTTGGTAATTCAAAATTAAAAGTTCTTCACACTCCTGGACATTCTGACGACGGTATTTGTTTGGTTGGAGGTGGAAATATTTTTTCAGGTGACACATTATTTGTTGGTAATTGTGGTCGAATTGATTTACCTGGAGGCAGCGCATCTAAACTTTATCATAGTCTTTTTGATGTACTTCATCCCTTAGACGATAATTTAGTATTGTATCCTGGACATAATTATGGTCCCTCTGAAGTATCTACTATAGGAAAAGAAAAAATGAATAATATGATAATGCAAAAACGAACTGAACAGCAGTTTGTTGATATGATGGGTTAGTGATATTTTTGGAAGATTTTGAGTTATTTGGAAATACTACACGTGCTCAAAATTTCATTGATTCTGTAAAATCTGGACAATTTCTTTTGTCTTTTGTCATGTCATACACTCAAACTTGTGAAATTCCAGGAATTACTATTGCAGGTGCTGATAGTGATTCAATGCAATATACGCCTCCAGCTGATGCAGAATATCTTCACTATGGACATTGTAAAACCATTGATGGTATTCCAATGACTCCTGATGGAAAACCCACTCCTGGTATTTTAACAAAAACTGCTCTAGAGTCTGCTAGTATTCCTCATTTAACAATTAATGCCGGTAGTAAAATCACTCCGCAATTACCTTTTATTGAAACTGGCTTGTCTTTTGGAAAAAATATTTCTATTGAACCTGCCATGTCTGATTCTCAAGTGTCAACTGCTGTCGAATTTGGTAGAATTATTGGAAGAAACATGGCGTCATTAACTGATTGTTTGGTAATTGGTGAAAGTATTCCTGCTGGAACCACAACTGCTTTAGCTGTATTGCGAGCTTTTGGTTTTGATGCAAAAGTAAGTTCTAGTATTCCTACTAACCCTACAAAATTAAAAAATGAAATTGTTGATTCTGCACTTAAACGAATTGATTCTGATCATCCCTATAGTGTACTTGCAAAAGTTGGTGATCCTATGATTGCTTTTGTTGCAGGGATGTTAAGTTCTGCATCATCTATTTCTAAAGTCATGTTGGCCGGTGGAACTCAAATGACTGCCGTACTGGCATTCGCATCTAAAATTGGATTTAATGAAGAAAATACTGCAATTGGAACTACTTCGTATATTACAAATGATCAAAATGCTAATTTCACAAATCTTGTTAAAGAGATTGCAGACGTACCTGCAATTTCTATAAACCCTGGTTTACATAATTCAAAATATTCTGGATTAAAGGCATTTTCAGAGGGCTATGCAAAAGAAGGTGTAGGCGCTGGAGGTTGTATTGCCTCATCCATGTTAAAAACTGGAAATAATTCTTCAAAATTTTTGAATCTTGTGGAACAAGAATATGATAGACTATCTACTTTATCTCCGCCATAGCTCCTAGAATACTTTGTCCCAAAAACTATACTTTTAAAAAATCAAAACCTTTTTTGCATTTTAATTTGTAATATTGTAACAAGGCCAATTATTATCAAGATGCTACCAATAGGTAGCAGA
>JABHXI010000048.1 GCA_018657375.1 Candidatus Nitrosopumilus sp.
TATTCAATACTTTCTGAAGAGGATATCGATGATCAAAGTAGATTATCAAAAGATATGATTTGGATTGTTGATCCACTTGATGGAACTTCTGATTTTATTGATAAAACTGGAGAATTTACTGTCATGATTGCATTAGTACAAAATAAAAAACCAATTCTCGGAGTTATTGCATGGCCAACAGAAAAAATATTATTTGTTGCACAAAAAAATTGTGGTGCTTTTAGATATTCAGATAACAGATGGGATAAAATTTCGGTCACCAAAATAGACGAACTACCTAAATGCAGAACAGTAGGATCTAGACATCATCTATCAGAAAAAGAAAAGAAATTCATTAAAAAAATTGGAATTGAAGATTTTACAAGCATAGGCAGTTCATTAAAAGTTGGAAAAATTAGTTCAGGTCAAGCCGAAGCTTACATCACTACAACAAACAAAATGAAAGAATGGGATACAGCAGCGTCTTATTGTATTGTTTCAGAGGCAGGTGGAAAAATGACAGATATGTTAGGAAATGATTTAACATACAATAACAAAAATGTACATCACCAGAATGGAATTTTAGTAACTAACGGATTAATTCATGATAAAATAGTAAAAGAATTTAAAAAATTAGAGTAGGTTTCTTGCATTAAGAAAGTCCTTCACTTTGTTTGCACTATCTGAAAGTGGTTCATGTTCAGTATCAATTACCAAATCTGCCTTTTCTGGAGCTTCATAAGGATCATCAATTCCTGTAAATCCCTTGATCTCTCCTTTTCGTGCCTTGGCATACATGCCTTTCACATCTCTTTCTTCACATTTAGCTAATGAACACTTTACATAGACTTCTGCAAACTGATCACCTGCAGCAATAATTTCCCTAGCATTTTCTCTGTTCTCAGCATATGGTGATACTAGAGACACTATACTTGGAACACCATGATTTAACAAAAGCTTAGCTAAATGAGCAACTTTTTTGTTATGCTCATCGCGTCCTGCTTTTGAAAAATCTTTAGGTGAAAACCATTCCCTTAGTTCATCACCATCAAGCATTGCCAAATTTGGAATTTCTTTCTGTAAATCTTTTACAATGGTAGTCTTACCTGAACAAGGAAGACCAGTCATCCAAAGAATGAAAGGTTTCATGAACAAAAATAATGAAATAACCAATAAAGAGTTTACGTTAATTTTGAACCCAATCTTGTTTTTCTAAATATTCAATTTCTTTAATCATGTCTTCCATTTTTTTTGAAATTGTCATAACAGATTTGAATTGCTCATACATTTCAAATTCTTCTTCTTTTGAAAGTATTTCTGCCTCAGCTTTATCAAAGAAATTTTCTTCCTTAGACATATGATCCATGAGGTATATGGAATATGTTTTTAAAAATCTTGCAACAGGTTCTCTTGCATCTTCCCCATTTTTCCATCGTTTAACATGTTTTTTAATCTGTATTGCAATTCTTCTTGAAAATTCATGTTCAATTAGTAATGAACGTATTTCTTGCTTTAAATGATCATAGCTTGCGACACAAGGAAAATACGAGTCCTCCTCTCGTGAATAATGAATGGAATCAAAAAATTCTTCGATAATTATTGTAATTTTTTCTAAATCAGGTATAGGAATATCTTTGCCTGCATAAAGACCGGTATAACATTTTATTATTACCTTATCTAGACGTCTAATCTGCTTATGATCTTCACGTAATGAATCAGTTGCGCTCAATAACAAAAATTATTGTTAGTATAGATTTAATGTTTTTCTAAAAATTGATTATATCTATGAAGAAAATTTAGATTAATTTTTATCTATATAGATATGGACTTAGTCATTAATGAATTCAATTACTTTATCAATTTTAAATTTGATTACAAGTCAAATTGGGGATACATCATTGTCAGAAATTGATTTAACACTGATTTTAAATAAATTCACAGAATTCCAAAATTTCATTACTGGATTAACAGTACAAGATGGAGTGATTGCATCAGCAGATGTAATACTACTTGCTGCAGGCGTTGTAATATTTCTGGGAGTTGCAGGTGAAGCGTTTTTTAAAAAAACAGGTATCCCAGATGTGGCATTTTTAATGATTCTCGGAGTAATAATAGGACCAGTATTAGGCATAATTCAAGCTGAAGCTGTAATTCAAGTCGTTCCATATTTTGCTGCACTTGCATTAATAATTATCATGTTTGATGGGGGATTAAATTTAGATATCAAACACATTGTTAAAACTGCACATTACTCATTTACACTAGCTATTATTGGCTTTATTTTATCAGTAGTAATAATTTCACTTGCAACACATTATGTTTTAGAATGGACATGGTTAGAGAGTATTTTGTTAGCGTCTATTGTGGGAGGAAGTAGTTCTGCTATTGTTTTTGGCTTAGTTAGAAATATTAGAATTTCAGAAAAAGCTAAATCAATTCTAAGCTTTGAATCAGCTGTAACAGATATTCTTGCCACCATTATTGCATTTATTTTGTTTGAGGCAGTTCTTGCAGGGCATTTTGATTTACAAACATTACAAGAAACTATTGGCAGAGCGGTAGTAGTGGGCTTAGTTTTAGGATTTGGTGTAGGTATACCTTGGATGTATATTTCAACAAAATTTGGAAACGCTCAACATGCGTATATGCTCACATTAGCAATTTTGTTTGTTTTATTTTTCTTGGCAAATGCATTTGGAGAATCAGGAGCATTAACAGCACTAGTATTTGGTTTAATGATTGGCAATAAAAAACATCTTTCTAAAATACTTAGATTCAAAGTTCCTAAAATTGAAAGGGATGATCCAACACATAACCAGTTAACATTTTTGGTAAGATCATTTTTCTTTGTGTTTGTTGGGTTAATGGCAACATTTGGACAAATTGAATATGTAATATTTGGTGTTGTAGTAACAGTTGCAGTCTATGTTGGAAGAATAGGTCTTGTAAAAACTGTATTAAGAAAAGGATTTTCTAAGTTAGACAAATCAGTAACAAAATCAATGATTCCAAGAGGTTTAGCTGCTGCTGTACTTGCAACGTATCCAATAACTATGGGATTACCAAATGCAGAATTATATCCACAAATGATATTTTTCATAATTTTATCATCGGTTATCATTACAACTATTGGATTAGGTAAATCAAAGAAAATACCGCCACCAGATTCAGTTCAAGGTGGGTTTGTAAAACCAACAGACGATTCAACAGAGAGTCAAGTAATTGATGATGAATTTGATCTACTTGACAAAAAACTAGATGGCGGGTTTGTAAAACCAACAGACGATTCTAAAAATTAATCAATTCTTTCTTTAATTTTTTCAAGATATCTATTATTGTATTCATTGAACATCTGAATTTTACTCTGATTCAAGGCCATTGCACCAGGTCTAGTGTTGACATGTTTTTCACAAGCTTTTTGTTGTTCTAAAAGATCCTCCATACTATCTTTTGAAATTGATTTCAATTTATCAAGTAAATTTGCAAGTTCTTTTTCAAAAATAATTTTAATTTCAACAATAGATGGCTCTGAACCAATAATTTCCTGAGTCATAATATTACCAAATACCTTTTTGTCTAATTCTAACAATAATTTAGCAATAAATTAGTGATATAAATTCAATTTGATATATCTCATCATTGAAAATAAAAAAAA
>JABHXI010000049.1 GCA_018657375.1 Candidatus Nitrosopumilus sp.
AAAATAGTTGCAACAACCGAAAGCATATCTTCAGCATCGTCTTTATTGATTCCTGTTACCTCAACAAAGAGATGTTTAGTTTTTGTGGTAACAGTAGTTATTGCGGCATTAATAATTGGAGGAAAAGAAACTGTTTTTTTATTTGAGTCCACAATTATTGGTACCTGAGTAGATTGTCCAAGAAGATTACCGTAATCCTTACCTGTTTGAGTATCACGAATAATTTCAGAAACTGAAAGTTCCTTTTCAGAATTCAGTGGAACAAAATTATGGTTTCTAGTTGTTGTGGTATAGAGTAGAGGAAAAGAAATTTTATTCAAGTCATGAATACCAATGGACGATTTCTTCCTTTTCCTTCCAATCCCCATATGAAGATCTTCTTGCATTTGTATAAGCTGCTCAAGAACATCACCGTTAATTTTTCCATTTTTTGCAATTATTCCAGTCACATATGGGCGAATTTTTGAAACTGAAGGGGTTGCATTAATTTTGTATTGGTTAGATTTTTTTATTTTAAGTTTTATTGCACCTGTTTTGATTCCAAGTAATCCTTGCAATCCAAGTGCAATTCCAAAATCAGTAGAATAATCAGGCCGATTAGGACTATACTCAACTCGAACAGTTTTCTCATCTTCAGATTCTACATCCAATCCAAGAAATGGCAATGACTCAGAAATTTGTTTTTTTGAAACTTTGCCAACTAACTTTTGAAGTCTAGAATAATAAAGTGCAATTACTGGCATTTTGTGTTACTCCTTAACCAGCCCAAATCATTATTATAAAATTCTCGCACATCAGTTAAACCATACTTTAACATAGCAATTCTTTCAATACCACCACCCCAAGCTAAAACAGGCTTAGTTATCCCTAAAGGCTTAGTAACTTCAGGTCTAAAAATTCCCATTCCAAATAATTCAATCCATTTTCCTAATTTTTCATTGTAAACCATAGTTTGGAGAGATGGTTCAGTATATGGAAAAAAAGTTGGCCAAAATTTGATTTTAGTAATTCCAATTCGCTTGTAGAATTCTCTTTGAATTCCCATTAAATTTCTCAAATTAGCATCTTTTCCAACAACAATGCCCTCTATTTGATTAAATTCAACAAGATGCTTGTAGCTAACTTTTTCATTTCTAAACACACGCCCCAATGAAAAAATTCGTGCCTCATCAGGCTTGTTTTCGGCTAAATGTTTAATGGTGACACAAGTAGTATGAGTTCTTAAAACCATTTTACGGGCTTCATTGATATCCCACTGGTATCTCCAATTTTTTTTGTGAGACTCGGAAACTTTTCTAATTTGTTCTGCAGTTCCAATTTTTTTAGTAGAAACATCATCTAAGAAAAAAGTATCCTGTAATTCTCTTGCAGGATGATCCTGAGGAGTGAATAAAGCATCAAAATTCCAAAAACTAGACTGAGTCATATTTCCAAATATTTCTGAAAAACCTAATGTGACAAAAATTTCACGTATTTCATCAATGGTATCTTTTAACGGATGTGTTCTTGCAACAAAGAGTTCAGGTACGTTAGCTTCAACATCTATTGCTCCAGAAGTTTTTGAAACATCCATTGATTTTGCAGAGTCAGTTAAACTGATTTTTTTAGATGTCATAATATTCTCAATTATAAAATCAGGTCGTTTCAAAAGTTCAGCTAAATCAATTTCATCAATTTGATCTTTAGACAAGGTTCCACTTGCAATTTGCTGAAGAGTTTTTTCACCAGGTAGTATAGAAGGAATTTTTTTAATAATAATCTCATCAGAAGAAGTTTCAATCCAATTATTTTTTCTGCACAAACCCATAGCAGGGCCAAAAACAAATCCTAATTCTTTTTGTAGATCAGATAATTTTCTAGGCCCATTTGTAAGTAAATTTAACAATCTTCGTTCAGGTAATCCTTTTTTAAAAGAATCAACACCATTTTTACCCAAACTCAAAGTACTTGATTTTGATTCATCTACTATGGCTAAATTTTTTAATTTTAGCCATTCAATTCCACGTCTAATTTGATCTGGTAAGAGGTGAGTAGAGTTTTCAAGTGTTTCAGGGGTTTGAATTGGATTTTTCTTTAGCGAATTGATAATTTTTTTTTCAATATCATGAAAAACTTGTGACAATAGATCAAATATCGAAAAAGACTTTTTAAACCTTAACCTAAGTCATGTTGAATGTCAGCTGATAAATTTATTGTAACACCATGGCATGTTGAGGGAGACATTGATTATGATAAACTAATTGAAAAATTTGGAACCGAAAAAATATCACCAGAATTACGTGAGAAAATTGAAAATTTAACAAACGAAGATCATTTTATGCTTAGAAGAGGAATTTTCTTCTCACATAGAGAAATGAATAGAATTTTAGAAGATTATGAAAAAGGGATTGAATTTTTCCTATATACTGGAAGAGGTCCATCTGGACATACACACATAGGTCATTTAGTACCATGGATGTTTGCAAAATGGTTGCAAGAAAAATTTGATGTGAATTTATATTTTCAACTAACAGATGATGAAAAATTTTATTCGAAAACAGATTTAACTTTAGAAGAAACTAGCAAGTATGCATATGAGAACGCTCTAGACTTCATAGCATTAGGTTTTAATCCAGAAAAAACAAAAATTATAATCAATACAAAAAATATTCAAACATTATATCCGATTGCAGCTAAAGTTGCAAAAAAAATTAATTTTTCAAATACAAAAGCAACATTTGGATTCACCAATGAAACAAATATTGGAATGATTTTCTATACATCATTACAATCAGCTCCATGCTTTATAGAAGATAAACCAGTTTTGATACCCTTAGGAGTAGATCAAGATCCACACTTTAGATTAACAAGAGATATTGCACAAAAAATTGGAAAACAAAAACCTGCATTAATTCACAACATCATGGTTCCAGCATTGACAGGTCCTGGAGGAAAAATGTCAGCATCAGAAGAGAAAGGAACAATTTACACTACAGATACGCCAGATATCGTAAAAAAGAAAATTAACAAATATGCATTTTCGGGGGGACAGCCAGATATCGAACAGCATAGAAAACTGGGAGGAAATCCAGATATTGATGTATCATATCAATATCTAAGAATATTTTTTGAGCCTGATGATACTAAATTAAAAAAAATTTATGAAGATTATAAATCAGGAAAATTACTTTCAGGAGAACTAAAAGCAATCCTAATTGAGAAAATAAATAAATTTCTTAAAACACATCAAGAAAAACGAGAAAAAGCAAAACAGCAAATAGAACAATTTATTTTAAAAAACAAATGAAAATCAGCATAACATGTGATGATGAATATGAGGCTCAAAAATTAATGAGTTTTATTTTCATAAAGGAGGATAAAGAGACATACATTACTGGAATCTTAAATGTCATAAAAAATGAAATGATTATCTCGTTGAAAGATAAATCAGCTCACAGTATTTTACTCAAAGACGAGGAGAATGTTGAAAAATTTGCAGATTTCATACAATCAGTATTAGATAAAGAGCACAATTTAGTGTCAACAAAAAAGATCAAGTCAATCATCGAGATTGTCAAAGAATAATAAAACTATTACAAATTATCTAGAAAAATATTTACTTCTTTTGGATTTTGGACGATCGTCTCTGGGTTTAGGAGCAGGTTTAACAGAGTCATTACAGTTTGAACAAAATACTTTAAGCTCCTTCTTAGCGGCATCAGGTGCAGAAATATATTTTCCCCATGAACCTGCTGAACTACCACGTCGAGTGTCAGCAGATATCTGATTGTTATTTGCGTCACAAATACCTAAAGATCTTTCATCATCAGAACCACAGCTGGAACATTTTTTTCCGCCTAAAATTTCATATAATTTTCTCTGCAATGATTCATTGAATTTGGCAGAACCGCCGGAATAGAAACTTTCTTGTTTTCTCAAAAATTTATCACTTTTTCCTCTACCTGGTCTAGAATTATCCCTACCTGAATCACGTCCATATGATGATCTTCCGCCTCTGTCGTCATTGGAATATCTTGAACCTCTGTCGTCCCTTCCGCCTCTGTCGTCCCTTCCGCCTCTGTCGTCCCTTCCGCCTCTGTCGTCACGATCTCCAGAATTTCTAAAAGAGCGAGAGGGTTTATGATTAGAGGAAGAATTACGATTAGTAGGTTTATCGGAATGTTTTGATCTGTATAGGTCCATTTTATAATAAACATGATACTTGTTGGATATAGATACTTAGATCTCTAATTTGTGCCTACAATAAAAAAAATGTCAAACTAATGATTTATCCATTTCTGTGGACAGTAATTCTTGAACTTTAAGAAAATATAATTTTGTAGAATATGGCATATCATCTAAATTATTGTCAACTACAATCATAAAATATCTAACAGCTCGCTTTGAAATATCTAAATTAAATTTCATGGAAAGAATAGGATCTTGATGAACCTTAACTTTATCTTGAAGCCATGGAGGAACCATCTCAATTGTTTCTTGAATAATTTTATCATACCAAAATGAAAGATTTTCAGGCTGAAGACCTTGCTTAAGATTAGATACATCAGAATCTATTTTTTTCATCATGTGATTAATTATCGTCATGAAATTAAATCTAGGAATTTTGTTTTATTCAGATTACTCAAAATACTATAAGCAACTAGTCAATTGGCAGTAAGTTTCCATCAGAATCAATTTCAGAATTTTTAATTCTAGTAGTAGAAATTCTTTTCCCATCTTTTGCTAAAGTCATTGGAACTACAATTATTTCAACAGGGGAAAGATTACGTTCAGTTCTTAACTTATTCAAAATATTTCCCTGATTTTTGGTTTCATCACTTACAACAAGTGCCTGAACTTCTTTTTCAAAAACTGCAGGTCCAAAATCGTTGTTTAATTGACTAATTTCAAAATAAGAATTAGGGAATTTTTTAAAAATAATTGATGTTAAATTTTTGAGACGTTCATCATATTTGTGAATAGGATTTTTTCCTTTTTTTTGTACAAATTCATCACTAGTTAATCCAATAATGACTTTTTCAGAAATATCAAATGCAGTAGAAAGTAAAGTGATATGTCCATGATGAATTATATCAAAAGTTCCACCCATAGCAATTAAAGAAAAT
>JABHXI010000050.1 GCA_018657375.1 Candidatus Nitrosopumilus sp.
GGAATTAAAAAATTAGATGGATTTAGAACAAATTCTAAAAAAGAATTAATTGATTATGTCCGGAATAATGCTTCTTCTACATATGATCCTACAAAAAAAATTGAGCAGTTTTTAGATTATTTTACAATAATGCCTGTTGACATGGATCCTAATGGGATTGTTGATAAAGTACGACACACTGTTAGGTCAAGAGAAGAGTACACTCGAAATCATGTCAAATCTATTTCTCCTGATCTTAGTGAAATTGAAATAAGTCGTATCCAAACTTTGCTTGAAATTGCTTCTTCTTTACAAATGATTCACAAAATAGTCAATCACATGTTTTTGACTGCAAAAAAACAAAAGAACTATCCTTTGATTTTACCTGTACAAATGATCCTTCCATTTCTTATGGAGCATGCAACAGCAATGAATGCTGCAATTCCCGCATTCAAATTGGGACAACCTCTTGGCGATGGCATTGGGCCGATGGTAGTTGGAAAAATGATGTTGAATTCTGAGAAAGAAATCATTTCATTTCAAACTGCTCTTGCAAAAGTTGAATATGAAAACAGGACACTCTTTTTGCTAAAGGCAGAAGGTCCTGGCTCTACTGTTGGTAGACCTGATGACGCATTACAAAAAATCGTTGATAATAATAAAATTGACGCAGTGATCATGATTGACGCTGCATTAAAAATGGAAGGCGAAGACTCTGCATCTGTTGCACGTGGATTTGGTGCTGCAATTGGTGGGGTTGGAACTGAAAAATTTCAAATCGAACACATTACCACCCAAAATGAAATTCCTGTTTTTTCAATCGTTGTTAAACAATCTGTAAAGGAGGCAATTACTTTGATGACTAAAGAAATTGCTGATCAGGCTGACAATGTACGCTCACAAGTGTATGAAATGATTCTAGAAAATACTGCTGAAGGTCAATCTGTTGTGGTAATCGGTGTTGGAAACACAGCTGGAGTTCCACAATGATATTTTCAAAGAAGGAAATTGTTTTGGCATATACTGTTGAAAAATGTCCAAAATGTGGAAAGTCACGCAAGCGAGATTTCTCTGAGGGTGATGTTTTATTTACAATTTCTTCTAAATGCACTTTTTGTGATGGCATTACTGTTGTTGAAAAAATATTTGGCGAAATTTTAAAAAAATGACTTTTATGAATTTTTTTTATTTTGTAATTGGATAAATACAGTAAATTTTCTTAGTTGAATGTTGGATATGAAAAACAAAATAGAATTATCTAAACAATGTGCTATAAAGCAACACAAAGGACAATATCGTAAAAATAACAAAACCCCTTACTGGTATCATTTACGTGACGTGGTAAATAATCTTGAAATGATGGGAATTGATGATGAGTCTATTTTGTGTGCTGGATGGTTGCATGATTCTATAGAAGACACTTCATTTGATTTTGATGATGTTTCGAAATCTTTTGGTAAAAAAATCGCACAAATTGTATCTGACTTAACAAAAGAAACTCGCTTACCTAAAAATCAGCAGGAAAAAAACTATCTAAAACAACTGTCTGCTTCTTCTTGGCAATCAAAAGTTGTAAAATTTGCTGATATTTTAGCAAATATTTCCGATTTAAAAAACTCTGAATTAACTCAAAAGCAAAAAATCATCCAAATCAAATACAAAATAAAATATCTTGGCGTAATTAAATCTGGAATTATAAAAAATAAATCTAAAATACCTAACTTATTTGAGGCTGAAAATTCGCTGAATTTGGTTCTTGATCAATATGATCAAAGAAAAATTACCTTGTTCTGAATTTAAGATTGCATGTTGGGCAAAACCATGAAACTGTTTCACCTTGTTCTTTGAACATTAATCTGCCACATTTTGGACATGGTCTAATTTCTTCACTCATTTTTCACGTTAGTGCTTTGGTTGTTACTGTGACCCCGCTTTCCATTGGAATGAACGTGTGCTCTGCTTGAGCAACTCTTTGTTCGTTCACTTCTATCAATACTGGATAAGCTTGTACTGCTTTTTTCTTTATTAAAACATCTAGTAATTCCCTTGCCTCTTTTTCTTCCCATTTTTTTGTAATCCATCTTAATGCAAATGGCAACATGTTGAAATTTTCCCAAATAAAATCTAATAATTTGTCTGCCTCATCATTCTTTGTTTTCTTTCTTGAATTTATGGCAAAAATATTTTTTATCTTCCCATTTCTTACAAATCCTCCTCCCTGCTCTGTTGTGACAAATGGTTCGCATGCATAAGCTGTGTTTTCTGCAAGTGAAAATCCTCCAATTGACCAAATATTTGGAATTGATCTTCCTGCGTGAATTGTATATTGCTCCAATGAATGTCCGCTAAGATTTGCAATTGGTTTGAATCCCTTTTGTTTAATTGTGGACTCTATTGTCCTTCCAATGTCACTTGCTTTTACACCTGTTTTTATCATGGACATTGCACTTCCTAACGCTTCTTCTGCTGCTTGAACCAATCCGTCAAATTGTGGATCATAACAAACCGTCACTGCTGTATCTGCAATGTATCCGTTGATTTGTGCACCTAGATCAATTTTCACTAAATCTGTATCTTTGATTGTAATTGGATCATTTGGTTCTGCCGTGTAGTGAGCTGCAATTTCATTGATACTGGCATTAACTGGAAATGCACATTTTGCACCTCTTTTGATAATTTCATTTTCAACCTCTTCACAAATTTCATACACTGTCTTTCCTATCCAATCTTTGACCCTCACCATTTCTCTAATTTCTGCTGCAATTTTTCCTGCTTTGACGTAATCTTCCAATGGCATAATTTTCATCCTCTATCTGCCTTTAAAATTATTATCTGTGAAGCTTAAATTGGGGCGTTTCCGTATTTCGCTGGGATCGTGGTCTAGCTTGGTATGATTCTGCGTTTGGGACGCAGAGGTCGCGAATTCGAATTTCGCCGGTCCCACTTAACCATTATCTTATTA
>JABHXI010000051.1 GCA_018657375.1 Candidatus Nitrosopumilus sp.
ATCTATCTACTTTAGATGGATCTTTTCCTGAGAAAGCTCCGCCTCCATGTCTTCCAAATCCGCCATAGGTATCCACAATTATTTTTCTTCCAGTTAAACCTGCATCGCCGTGAGGTCCTCCGATCACAAATATCCCTGTAGGGTTAATGTGAATTTTAATTTCATCATTCCAAAGATTTCCTAAAACTGGTTTGATTACTTTATCAATAATTTGATTTGAAATTTCTTCTTGAGACATTTCAGGTGCATGCTGTGTTGATATTACAACTGTTTCAATTTTTGTTGGTTTATCGTTCTCGTATTTTACTGAAACTTGTGATTTACCATCTGGTCTTACCCATGCTAATGTTTTATTTCGTCTAACTTCGGATAATTTCTGAATAAGTTTATGAGCCAACAAGATTGGCATAGGCATTAATTCTTCAGTTTCATTTGTTGCATAGCCAAACATTAATCCTTGATCTCCTGCACCCTGTTCTTTTTCTTCAGTTGCTGTTACTCCTTGACTGATGTCTGGACTTTGTGAATGCAATCTTAAGTCAACTTTGCAAGTATCGCCATCAAACATTAATTCTTTATCGTTATATCCTATATCCCTGATGGTTTTTCTAACTAATTCTTCTTGGGCTTTTTTATCAAAAATTGCTTTAGATGTAACTTCACCAGATACTACAACAAAATCTGTTGTTACCATTGTTTCAACTGCTACTCTTGAATTTGGATCTTGCTTTAGATATTCATCTAAAAATGCATCTGAAATATTATCACATATTTTATCTGGATGACCTTCTGTTACTGACTCTGATGTAAATAGAAAGTTATTAGTCATAAAAGCACTTTTAATTTAATTAAAGTTCATTTTCTAATTTAATAAATAATACATTATTTCCTCTGACAATTACCCTACCATAATGTGCAATGGTTTTGCCGCTATGGATTTCTTCTGCATCTGTCATTATCAAATTCATATAAGAATCAACATTATCCATTTTACCTTTGTATTCAACCTCGTTTTTTAATCTAACCAAAACTTTTTTCTTTGTACTTTTTTGAAGTACTGCTAATGGTCTTTTTGCGCTGTTTGTTTGGGACACTAATTATTCACTTATTTTCAAAAATTCTTCTCTAGCATAAAAGCCTTGTCACACTTGCTAAAATTATAATTCTTTAAATTTTTTCTCGTATTTCTATAAATTGTATACATGATTAAAACTGGTTTAATAAAAATAGACAATTTTTTATCTGGAGGTATTCCCAATGGTCTAATTATAGATATTTTTGGTGGAAGTGGAACTGGAAAAACTCAGTTACTATTACAATTATCAATAAATTCAATTAAAAATGGTGGAAATGTTTTGTATTTGGATACCACCGGTGGATTTAGACCTGAAAGAATATTAGAAATCCAAAAAAAATCTAATATCAATTTTAATTTACTTGATAAGATTACGGTATCACGAGTTACAAATACATCTGAACAAATTAATTTAATTAAAAATCTCCATGCAAATAATTTTTCTTTAATTGTAATTGATAATATTACTGATTTATTTTCTTATGAATATAAAAATAATGAATCTATATTCAAAAAAAATTCTTTATTTATGAAATACATGCACGAATTATCATTTTATGCTATTACTAACAAAATTCCTATTGTAATTACTAATATGATTAGAAATATGGGTGACAAGGAAGTTGAAAACATGGCAACTGCAATTGATCTTTTTACGCATGTTAAAATTCATCTTTTCAAAAATTCATCAATGTTTAATGGTCAAATTTATTCGCCTTTCAATAAAGAGTCTTTTTCTTATACAATTACAGAATTAGGCCTATCTGATGAAATCCTTTAATTTTTCTTTTTAATTTTTGAATGTGCTGTTAGGAATAATTCTATTCTACCCTCTCCAAAATTATTTGATTTTGCATTTAATCCTGTAATTGAAATAATTTCTCCTAATTCACATTTATCAATTAATTTTGCTTGAATTCTCCATCCTTTTATCCAAATTTGACCCGTATCATCTTCAACAAACATTTCTGAAAGTGCAATTGATTCACCTGATTTAGTTTGTACCTCACGTCTTTCAGGAGCTTTCAATACTATGGATTCAATACAATATGTTCCATCAACTTTTACATCACTAATTTTTGTTCGAATTTTAGCCAATGATGGGATAGTCTCATCATTATCTAATTTTCTTACAAATGAATTTTCATCTAATGTAATTGAATTACCGTAAACTTTTGATGGCATGCATTCAATTACATCTCCTTCAACACAGTCACTAGTTGAATTTGAAAAATCACTAATATTGTAAATATTTTTTTTACTATCTGCTGCTACGATCATATTTTTTCCAGCCTCAGTTACTGCAATTGATAAAATTCTAGCAATAATTGGCTCTGTCTCCTTTCCACCTTCAATTTCAATCATTGTTGATTCATTACCGTGAATTTCTAATTCTTGATTTCCTTGATTGCTTGATTTAATTCTGACACCTAATAGTTTCACATTAGCTGATTGTGAGATCATATTTGGAATTAATGATTCATCTTTGCCCCAAAGAACTACTCTCATTGCACTGTTGTCTTTCCCTTTTAGTCTCATTCTAAGTGCTGTTCCAGGCTGACCCCTTGAATTTGTAAATTGCATTCCACTAATTATTCCATCAATCATTCCTGATACTACGAGATCTTTTTGCCCTTCTTGTAACTCACTGATATCTTTTGTAATTTTATCAATAAGTGGAATCTGACTATCCGTATCTATTGTTTCAATATTTGAACCGGAACCAATGTTGATAGTTGCTGAACCGTCTAAATCTGATTTCACATAAGCTTGTGTAATTTTTATCAAATCCCCTGGTTTGAGATTTTCAATACCTGGTAGATTTGCTTTTTCATCCCATAACTTTACACTTGCTGTAGAATCAGAATCGTATACGGTCATTGTTCTTAGATTAAATATAGAACCATCTTTTCTTGAAAATTGCTTTGTAGGTGAAACGTTTAGTACTCTAGTTTCTAATGAAATATCTTTTGCTCCTGCATATAGATCCTTTAAGTTAATTTCAGTTTTTGATGATTCCGTTAAAGTAACTCCATAATCTGATGCAATTAGAAATAATGCCCCTTGATCGGTTAGGTATCCTGCACCAATTTTTTCTTTTTTTTCTGCAATTTTTTGATCAATTATTTCTCTAGTTAACTCTGTTTTTTGTTCAAGTAATTTATCAATAAGATTTTGTGACTCTGACATTTAGTTTTCATAAACATATTGTGTTAATAAAAATTTCATTAATTTTAATAA
The DNA here is from genome assembly GCA_018657375.1 of Candidatus Nitrosopumilus sp. Taxonomy (GTDB): domain Archaea; phylum Thermoproteota; class Nitrososphaeria; order Nitrososphaerales; family Nitrosopumilaceae; genus Nitrosopumilus. Next base: position 3,317 of record JABHXI010000051.1, read on the forward strand.
TAATATCGGATTATTTTCATGATAAAATTTTAAAAATGTTCTTTTTCAAATTTTCTTGACTATTTTTTTACAAATTAATCTAAATGATTGATTAATTGTGATATTTTATCTCATTACCTAAATTAATAGGAAGATCGCACTTTGATTATGTCCTGTATTGATGTCAGTCATTTATCAAAATCATATGGTTCAGTAAATGCTGTAGATGATCTTATTTTATCTGTTAAAAGAGGACAAGTTTTTGGATTTTTAGGACCTAATGGTGCTGGAAAATCAACCACAATCAAACTTCTTACTACTCTAATTAGGCCTTCATCAGGCTCACTTTCTATCTTGGGAATAGATGCTATTCTACATCCGTTAAAGATTCGTGATAAAATTGGTGTAGTATTGCAGCAACCCAGTTATGAGCCTACGCTTTCGGTAGAAAAATCTCTTGATAAATATGGGATGATGTGGGATATTCCAAAAACTGAACGTAATAAAAGGATGGAGCAACTTTTGACAGATTTTGATTTAGTTGAAATTCGTAAGAAGAGAAATGAGGATCTTTCTATAGGTCAACGAAGACGGGTACAGGTTGCACGTGAATTTATGCATGATATGGAACTATTGTTTTTAGATGAACCGACTGTGGGATTAGATCCAGAAGCTAGAAGAAAATTATTAGATTATTTAAAAAATAAAGTTAAAAGTGGATTAACAATTTTTTATACCACTCATATTTTATCTGAAGCTGAATACCTTTGTGATGAAATAGCTATTATTAATAAGGGAAAAATTCTTACTGTCGATTCACCTGATGCTTTAAAAAATAGATTTGGAAAAGAAAAAACAATTAAAATTCATTTATTAAAAAAGCAATCCGATATTTCTTCTTTATTGGTTGATATTCCAGATTACAAAATTGATTTCAATACTGGTACTACAATCATAATTCATTCCGAGCAATCGGAATTAGTATTACTTAGAGTGTTAAAAATACTTAATGAAAATAATATTGAAATTGAAGATTTATCTGCAGTACCGACAAATCTTGAAGAAATATTTTTAAAAATGATGAAGGAAAATGCATCCAATAATTAGACTTGTCAATAGAAATCTCACGATTTCACTTAACCCTGGATTTTTAATCTGGCAAATTATTTTTCCTCTAATCTATATTTTTGTAGCAGGTTTTGCATATGGTCCATTAATTAATCAAGTTCCATTTGCTGGTAAGGATCTAGATTATCCCGCATTCTTAGCATCTGGTATGATTGGATTTAATATTATGAATAGCACTCTGATTTCTGGTATTTTAATTTGGAATGATAGAAGACATGGGATGTTTGAACAAATTATGTCTGGACCATTTACCCGAAGTCATTACATCCTTAGTAATATTTGCACGATAGCCATAATTGGACTTGTTAGTGCTTCCTTGATTGCTATTGTTGGATATCCTGTAATTTTTCAATCAGCAGAATTTTCGTTAGTCACAATTCCAATCATTATTTTTGGCGCAATTGCGGGATCTGTGTTATTTGGTTCACTAGCTTCCATCATTTCTACCCGATTACGATCAAGTGAAGGGTTTAATGTAATAATTAACACTGTTTTCCTTTTCTTTGCTTTTGTTAGTTCTGCATTTTATCCAGCTGATACTGCACCTGAACCGCTACGTACGGCATTTTATCTTAACCCTTTAACGTATCTTGTTGATATAATTCGAGCAGGCATTTTTGGAACTGTTACAGAATTTGTAATACTTGAAATGGTTATTCTTGCAGTTCTTGCAACTACTCTTTTTATCATTGCATCCAAATTATTAACAAGATTAGATTTTTAAAAATTAGAATCATTTTTTAAATTTTTCATACATTTCATTAATTTTTTTAATTATGTCTAAATTTTCATACTCTATTAAATCTAAATTTGGTATCACGCAATGTCCTCCAATTATACCTGGAAACATTTTTGGTCTATTTCCTAAATTTTCATGAATTTCATCTGCAAATTTCCACATTTCCTCAAAATTAACATTTTCTTTTTCACAAATCATTTTGGTAATTTGTGCATAATTGATTAACCATCCATAGTATGTTGTATCTACTAATATTTTTGCAAGTTCTGCTGTTTTTGTTGTTGACATCCAATCTATTTTTTCAAATCTATTTTCTAAATCTCTTTTTATTTTTGAATCTATTTCTATACCGTCAAATGAAATAAATTTTGTATATTTTTTAATATCATTTAGAAATCTTTTATGTACTCCACGAACAGGTGAGAATAAAATTGGTATTGATAATTTTTCTTGTATTATTTTTGTTGTTCCTGGTTTTACAGTTGAATGAATTATGACTACTTGTATGTTTTTTATTTTATTAATCCAGTTAACTACAATATCTGTAAACCCTGTTAATTCTCCTGGTAGACATACGTGAAGATATTCTGGATTTTTAATAACATGATTTTCAGAATATTTTTTACATTTTGAATTATCTAGATCAATTCC
>JABHXI010000052.1 GCA_018657375.1 Candidatus Nitrosopumilus sp.
AAAATTTAATCCGTTTTCAAATAAAGATGCCAGATTTGCCTTGAACTACCTACTAGATAGGAAATTAATCGTTAATGAACTGATGGGAGGATACGGATCTTCAATTATATCCTATTACGGGCCAACGGATCCAGAGTACATCACAATAATAAAGCAATTAGAGTCGTTCAATTTTAAATACAATCCAACATTATCTGAAAAAATTATTTCCAAGTCATTGACAGAGCGCGGTGCAGTAAAAATTGATAATAGATGGATGTTTGAAAATAATGAAATTGAATTAATAGTTTTTATTCGAAGCGATGATCCGGTTAGAAAATCAATTGGAGAGATTTTATCATCAGAATTAGAAAACATGGGATTCACAGTGAAAAAAGAATATGGCGATTTGAACAAAGCATTTGTGGTGGTTTATGGATCAAATCCAGCAGATTCAAAATGGAATCTATACACAGAAGGATGGGGTCGCTCTGCATTTGTAAAGTATGACTCTATAGGACTAGGTCAAATGTATTCACCGTGGTTTTCAAATATGCCAGGTTTTAACGACCCGACATATTGGAATTATGAAAATAAAAAATTAGATGAACTAACTCAACAAATATACAAAGGTGATTTTGAAACATCAGAAAAAAGAACACAGTTAATTCAAGAAGCAGTAGTAGAAGGGATTAACGAGTCAGTGAGAATTTTTCTAGCAAGTAAAATTGATCAGTATGTGGTAAATCAAAATGTAGAGGGAGTGGTTAATGACCTAGGGGCAGGAGTGCCAAGTAGATTCACATCAATTAATGCAAAAAATAACGATGAAGAGTTAGTTATCGGAGTAAAGCAAATCTATCAAGGATCATGGAATCCGGTAATGGGGTTAACAGACACATACAGCAGACAAATTTGGGGAATAATTTCAGACCCCATAACATTCAAGCACCCATTTACGGGAGAAACATTTCCAGTTAGAGCGCAATGGGAAGTGGAGACACGGGGATTAAATGAAAAGATCAAAGTTCCTATCGAGGCTAAAATGTGGGATACAGCATTACAGAAATGGGACAACGTTCCAACAGACACACTTGCGACAAGTAAGGTGACATTTGATTTCAAATTTAGTAATTGGCACAATGGTGAATTGATGGATATGAACGACATATTACATTCATTGTATTTTACAATCGAATGGGGAACACAAACTGATGAGAATGATAAAACATTTGATACAGAGTTTACGCCAAGAGCAGCACAAAGCATTCAGACAATCAGAGGCATAAATCAAATTGACAGCGATACGATTGAAGTCTATGTAGATTATTGGCACTTTGATGAGAATGAAATTGCAGAGTGGGCAGCCTTATGGAGTCCAGTTCCATGGGAAATAACAGCATCCATGGAAAAAGCAGTGACGGATGGAAAGGTGTCATTTTCAAGATCAGGGGCCACAGCTAAGAGTGTTAATTGGCTATCATTGATTGTTCCCAAAGATGCAGAAATAATTAAAGAAAATCTAGAAGAATATCAAAATAAAAAAATTATTCCAGACTCATTAAAACAAAGTGAAAACACGCGACAATACTACGAAAACAGATATGATTCATCAATTAAATGGATTGAAGAAAACAATCACGCAGTGATTAGTAATGGCCCATTTTATCTAGAATCATATTCCCCAGAATCAAGAACAATCACAGTAAAAACATCTGAGGACGAATCATATCCATTTAAAATTGGAAAATGGTCAGAGTTTGAGAACGCACAATTTCCAATTATTAAAAAAATTGAAATGAGCAAAATAGTTCAATACGGAGAAAGCACAGATGTTTTGATTGAAACAGAAAATGCAGATTCAGTATTATATTTTTTAATGGACAGTAAAGGCAGCATTCAAGCCTCAGAAAAACTAAATCTTGAAGAGAATGAAGTTGTCATAAAAATTGCATCAGAAATAACAAGCAAATTACAAACTGGTGCAAACAGCATCAAAGTATTTGCAATTTCAAATTCAGTTTTAAAACCAGATTTCTACGAATCAAGTTTTCTAGTTAGTAAAAATAATGCGGAATTGCCGAGCGTGACGGTAAACAAACCAAATATCCAAAATGAAATAATTCACAACATGTGGATCGTCCCCATCATCTTAACCATAGTGATCACAGGATTTATCGTATACCTAAAAAGCAGATATCAAAGTAAACCGTAATCG
>JABHXI010000053.1 GCA_018657375.1 Candidatus Nitrosopumilus sp.
ACATCGAATACATAAAAAATAATGAAAATAAAGGAATTGGAGTCAGATTAATTAAAAATGGAACATGGAGTTTTTGTTCAATAACAAATCCAAATTCATTTGATAAGATAAAAAATATTTTAGACAACACAATAAAAAATTTGGATTATAAAAACATAAAAAATAAAAAAATTAAACTGCACAGCAATCCAGCTAATAAAAGAGAAATTAATTTTCCAGTTTTAAAAAAAACAGACATAGAAGAATTAATAAAAACAGGATTGGAATGCAATAAAATAATTAGCAGTACTCCAAAAATAATTAAGTCAATTACTCATGCATCACATACAACTAATTCAAAATATTTTGTAAATAGTGAAGGTTCAGAGATTTTACAAAATTTTACAGACGTAATTATGGAAATGGTTGCAACTGCACACGAATCAGGTCAAACACAGTCAGTAAACATAACAGAAGGAGGAAGAGGCGGATTAGAATTAATTACAAATAAAATTCAACAAAGTGCAAAAGAAATTTCAAAAAAAGCATCAGAACTAATCTATGCAAAACCAGTAAAAGAAGAAAAAGCAACGGTTGTAATGAATCCAGATTTCGTATCATTACTCACACATGAAATACTAGGACACCCATCAGAAGCAGATAGAGTGCTAGGCAAAGAAATGGCATGGGCAGGAGGTGCATGGTGGAAAGGAAAAATTGGAGAAAAAATAGGCTCAGAAAAATTAAACGTGTTCGATGATCCGACAATCAAAGAAAGTTTAGGATGGTATTATTTTGATGATGAAGGAGTTGAAACTAAAAAAACAACCCTAGTAGAGAAAGGTGTTTTAAAAAATCATATGCAAAATAGAGAAACGTCAGAAATATTCAACACGATACCAACTGGAAATATGAGAGCAACAGATTATCGATTCATGCCACTAATTCGCATGGCATGTACATGCATTGGAAATGGAGATCAAAATGTAAATGAAATAATCAAGGATGTAAAGAACGGGTATTATATTTCAAACATGAAAGTTCCATCAATTGACATGAATCGACATAATTGGAATATTTCATGCCAGTATGCACAAAAAATTGAAAATGGGGAAATTACAAATTTACTCAGAGACGTTATTGTAATGGGAACTGCACCAGAATTTTTTAATTCAATTGACGCATGTGGAAATGACTTTACAGTGAGACCAATAACTAATTGCGGCAAAGGTGATCCAATGCAATCGATGATGATGGGAAATGGAGGACCGACAATTAGAGGAACAGCAACAGTAAAAAGTGTAAATTAATATGGAAAAAAAATTACAAGGAATCAAAAAAAAGGTTATAGAATGTACAAAATGCGAACTTAGTGCAACCCGAAATAACGCAGTTCCAGGAAAAGGGAATTACAAATCAGACGTAATTTTTGTAGGAGAAGCACCAGGTAAGAATGAAGATATGAAAGGAGAGCCATTCATAGGAGTTGCCGGAAATAAATTATCGACCGCCCTTGAAAGTGCAGGAATTAGTCGAAATGAAGTATACATAACAAATATCGTGAAATGTAGACCTCCAAAAAATAGAGTTCCAACAGCAATTGAAAGAAACACTTGTCAGAATTACCTTAAAAAAGAAATAGAGATAATTAATCCCAAAATAATTTGTGTTTTAGGCAATACTGCATTTAATTCACTACTAGACGGAAAAGAAATTATAAAATTTAGAGGAAAGGTAGTTAGAAAAAATAATCAGTTGTATTTTTTAACAATTCATCCAGCTGCAACAATTTATAATCAAAAATTAATTAGTGTGCTAAAAAAAGATATAAAAAAATTATTTAAATTAATACAAAAAATAAAAGAAGGCAAAAAAGTTAAGATAGATATTGAGCACATGCCATAAGTAATTTTATTAAATAAAAATAAACGTAAAAACATCCTAGAAAAAACACAGATGGAATTTATGAAACATAAAAATTATTTATCTAATTCATCATCATTATTTTCATCTAATGTCCAAGGCAAAAATTTTCCGAGAATTCTAGCCCAATCTAATCTTAAAAGAAGAACAATGACAAGAGTCATCATTACTCCAAAAACTACAACTCCAATATAGATAGGAGTCGCACTATCAAGATCTTTTACAAGCGGTTCAACTACGGATAGTCCCAAATAATGATATAGAAAAACTATAGAATAGCTAAGAACAATTTTTCCGACAAGAGTGGAAATAAAAAATCTTTTCGGGTTATATTTTGCCAATCCTAAAGGCACAAAAATAATATCATCAGGCATAGGAGTTGCAGCTGCAACAAATGCTGCGGCTGCACCATATTTTGTAACTAATCTTTGAAATGGACGCATTCTTTTTAGAGTTTTTTTACTAATTATTTTTCTACCTTTAAAGCTAACATAAAATATAATTTGTTTTGCAGCAGTAGCTGAAACTGCAGAGACTAATGCTAAAATGTGTAAATCATATTCATTTCCAATAGACATAGTAGCAAGTAATAAGAAACCAGGAAGAGGCACAAAGGGAATAAGGGAACCAAAAAAATTTACAAGTGCTAAAATAATATATCCATCGCCAACAGCAAATGGAAAAATATCACTAAAATCCATTATTAAAATGAATTTTAGGCAGTATTTAATTAAAACGAACTATTTTCAAATGAAAGTGAATAATAAAGATAGCAGAAGTGCATATTCATGAGTTACGAGTTATTCATGGAATATTATCTGCAAGCACAAGAAATTCTAGCTAATACCACATTTCAAGAATATGGAATAATAGGTTTATTTTTAAATTCACTATTAGCAGCTACGGCACTACCATTGCCAACAGAAATTTTAACATCGGCATTATTGATAGGTGGAGAAAATATTTTTCTGGTCGCAATTGCATTGATCACAGGATCAGTAATCGGAGGAATTTTAAATTATTCTATAGGGTTTGGAGGAAGTAAGTTGTTTAAAAAAATTGGAAGAAAATCAAACGTAGAAGAACATGTAGAAAGAGATATAGAAAAACAGGAAAAAAAGCACCATAAATTATTGAATAGGTTTGGATGGAGTGCAATATTTTTTGCAGCATGGATTCCAGTAGTAGGAGATCTGATGTTGATTACAGCAGGTGTAAAAAAAATGAAATTCAGAAAATTTTTAATTGTCATGACATCAGGTAAAATAGTCAAGACAAGTGTTGTGGTACTGGGATTAGGAACTTTATTTTAAAAAATATACCAGTAATTTAAAAATAAATAAGAATCAACAATACCATTAAAATACAATCAAGATTTAAGAAACAACATGGCAGTAAAAAAATTTGAATTGATTTGCAAACACATCCTTACCATTAGTCCATTCATTAGATTCGTAGGAGTCATAGGTGAAAGAGGAGAATTAATCGCACATGGTAGAAGACACGAATTAATACCATTATTAGATCAAAAAAACACACAATACCAATTTTCACATATTGCCATGAAGACAGATTTAGAAGGATTTTTTGATAAAAATTTAGGTGAAGTAGAATTTGTTTGGGAAGAAAGGAAGAAAGTACAAACAATATCATTTGCAATAAAAAAATCAAGAGTGTGGGTTTCAATAGATAAAAAAGCTATTAGATCAGAAATGCTAAGAATAATAGATTCATGCCTACCAATTGTCAAAAAGAATTCATAAAACTAGAAACATCTTGAAATGCCCTTATTGTGAAATAAATTTAGATTCACTTAGCATGACAGATGGATTAAAACACATTTTAGAACATAAAAAAGAAATACAAAAATAACACACACAGTAAAAAAATTGAAACATGGACGCAGTGAAAGATATTAAAAAATTAATTGATGAAATCAATTTAAGAAAACCTAAAAATTATGAACAAATGAAAATAGAAGAAATAAGTAAAGAGTTACACGGCATAATGGAATTTGAACAAAACATATTAAAAAAAATTGAAATATGCGAAGTACAGCATCAAGATCCAGATTTAATAAAATATGCAAAAATAATTTCTAGAAAAATTATAGAAAGAGAGACAAAATTAATTCAAGAAATATATTTAAAAAAAATTGATTCAGAATATCTCAATTTAAAATAAAATTATTATTTATCTTCGTAAAGCCAGCACCTAACATATCCACTGTCAGTTTTAAATTTAGGTGGAAGTTGTTTACATTTTTCAATGGCCAATGGACATCTAGCAATAAATCTACATTCAGATGGAGCGTCAAGTAAACTTGGAGGAGTTCCAGGAATAAACTTTGGAGTAATTCCTTTTAGTGTTGGAATAGATTCCAAAAGTCCTTGAGTGTATGGATGCTTAGGGTTACTGTAGATTTCTTTAGAAGAACCAAATTCAACCATTTGACCGCCATACATTATACCGATTTTATCTGCAATTTCAGATAAAACAGCTAAATCATGGGTGATTAGCATAAAAGACATTCCATCTTTTTTTAATATTTTTAGTAGATTGATTATTTGTGCTTGAATTAAGACATCAAGTGCAGTGGTAGGCTCATCCGCGATTACAAATTGAGGTTTAAGAATTAAAGCCATCGCAATGATCACCCTCTGTTTCATTCCACCACTTAATTCATGAGGATATTTTTTTAAAATATTTTTATCCAAATAAACAGAATTAATTGAATCCAAAATCAGTTCATCAATATCACCATCAAAATTATGTTGTTTTAAAATTTCAACAAATTGCTGCTTAATGGTAAAAACAGGATCCAGGGAATTCATAGCGCCTTGAAAAATCATAGATATTTTTTTCCAACGGAATCGGTTGTCAAAATCAGATTCAGAAATGTCCAAAATAGAATCTCCATTAAATACAACTTTACCAAAACTCTCACCGCCAGAAAGCATTCTAATTAATGATAATCCCAAAGTGCTTTTTCCACATGCGCTTTCTCCTGCAATTCCAATAGATTCTCCAGAATTTAATTCAAAGTCAACATCGTCAACAGCATAGACAGGTCCTTGTGACGAGGAATATCTAGAAAATAATCCGCTAATTGATAGAAATGCCATGCTTTTGCTTAGATCCAAACTATAATTTTTGTTTTGCACTAAGGGATATAAACAACAATGTCAGAATTAAGAAATCGATTTAAATGATATTTCCAATTTGTGGCTTTGATGCAAAAAATAACATACTTTGCCCTCAATGTGAGGGGAAGGTGGATACAGGCGTATTAACCAAAGCAGACGTAGAAGCATCAGTAACATTAGCAAAAATCGCAAAAACAACTAAAGAAATAGAAAATTTTTCACTTTATTCATGTAAAGAATTTGAAGGCAATTTTGTTTTATCATTAGCAAAAAATGACATAATGATCATCAGACAAAGTAGAACAATATACAGACTATTACAGGATAATTTTAAACAAAAGATTTGGCTAGTAGAAGCAGATGAAACGGATAAAAAATTTATCGAAGATTTATTTTTTCCAACGAAGATTTTAGCAATTAATGTAGTTTGGTCAAAAGGAATTAAAAAAACCAAAGCTATAGTTTCAGGCAAGTGGACTCCAAAATTCCCCATAGATACCAAAAAAGTCATAGAAATCGTGAAAAATGTCCGAAACCTTGACATTGACATAGATTTTGAGGATAAATAACAGATATGGCCTTTGTAAAAACTCACGACATTTCAGAATTAAACGAAGAACTAATTGGAAAACAGGTGGTTCTAGGAGGATGGATAGAGGATCTTAGAAAATTAGGAAAGATGTCATTTATCACAATTAGAGATATTTCAGGAATATCCCAAGTAATTGTAAAAGGAGAATTAAATGATAATCTAGGAGAAATAAATCGTCAAAGTGCAGTTATCATTAAAGGAATAGTTCAAGAAACTAAAGCCAGAGATTTCGCATTTGAGGTGAAGGCAGAAGAAATAGAAGTTTTAGCAAAAGCAGTTCACCCGTTGCCAGTAGATCCAATTGGACGAGTAGAAAGTAATATCGATACAAGATTAAATCACCGCGCATTAGATATGAGAAATCAAAAAACAGCTTCGATTTTTAAATTAAGACATCACGTATTGCAAGCACTACGTAAAACATTAGTAGAAAAAAAATTTATTGAAATTACAACACCAAAAATTATAGGAAGTGCAAGTGAGGGCGGAGCAGATCTATTTTCATTAGATTATTTTGGAAAGACGGCATATCTTGCACAAAGTCCTCAACTATACAAAGAACAAATGACAATCGGATTAGAAAGAGTATTTGAAATTTCAAATTTTTACAGAGCAGAAAACTCACATACAGGAAGACACCTAACAGAATTTACCAGTATCGACATCGAAGCAGCATTCATGGATTATAATGATGTCATGGAAATTCTAGAAGCACTAGTTATTGCAGTATACAAGTTTGCAGCAGAAAATTGTAAAAAAGAACAAGAAGCAATTGATCATGCAATAGAAGTTCCATCAGCACCGTTTGAAAGAATAACATACACTCAATGTGTGGAGGAATTAAAACAGGCAGGGGAAAAAGTTGAATTTGGAGATGATTTGTTAGACGCACATCTTAGAATAATTGGAAATAATCATCCAGGATTTTACTTTTTAACAGATTGGCCAATGAAACTAAAGCCATTTTACATTAGGGAGAAAGATGAAGATGCAACACTTTCACGCTCATTTGATCTGCAGTACGGGTATCTAGAATTATCATCAGGCGGAACCAGACTACATGACTCAGAGTTATTAAAAGCAAGATTGTCAGAACAAGGATTAGATCCAGCACAATTTGAGGACCATCTCAAAACATTTGATTGGGGAATGCCACCACATTCAGGTTGGGGAATGGGCTTGGACAGATTAATCACCACATTGATTGGTATTGATAATGTTCGTGAAGTGGTTTTGTATCCAAGGGATCCAGATAGATTATCACCATAATTGACATAGACATGACTGAAGCATCACTTTCAAAATTAGATGATAAAGGAGTTTTTACCATTGTGAGAGTTGAAAATGTTGAAAAAAAAATTGGGAAAGAAACAATTACTGAAATAAACATTGAGACCGAAGAAGAATTTGATAAAATAAAAAAATTCTACACTTCAAGAAAGATGATTGTTGCAAAATTTTACAACGAAGGCAAGCCAAC
>JABHXI010000054.1 GCA_018657375.1 Candidatus Nitrosopumilus sp.
TCCCATGCTCCATTACCTCCAACAACAACTTTGAAATCATATTTCTTTTTGAGTTGAATAATACTTGCACACATTTTTTTAAATTTCATTGCTACATACGATAATTTTTCTGGTGACATAGTTGTAGTAACTGGTGCCATTCCAAGTGGGTCCATTACATTGATTCCCACAACTTTGGTATCTGGACCGATAGATTTTTGAAGCATTTCTGGATGTGCCATGAATACATCTTCTTTTTTATATCCTCCATTGATCAATGAACTTTCAATTCTTCTTAATCCTACTTGAGCTACTTTTACCTCACCTGTAATTGGATCTGTTTCTACTGATGGACAAAATACTTTATCAAAAACCCATTCTGGTAACACTTCGTATGGGCCACATGCAATAAAGCCATAAAGAAAATTTCCTCTATAATTTGTCATCAAACTACGATCTGCAGTTAGAACAACACGTTTACCGGACAACTATCACCCATCCTTGATCTTTGGTATATATGATTTACGAGAACGACAAACCTAGTTTATTATGATTTTTGTCATTTTCCTCTTTTCTTGTTTACCCTATTTGCTATATTTGCGGCAATTCCTCCTGCAGCAATCCCATTGTCAATATTTACTACTGACAATCCTAATGAACAACTTTGCAGCATTGATGCCAAAGATGCAATGCCTTTTTCTCCGTACCCGTACCCTACAGATGTTGGAATCCCTATAATCGGAATGTCTACCATTGTAGAAACTAGTGTTGCTAAAGCTCCCTCCATTCCTGCTGCAACTATTATGCAGTCTACGTCCTCTTCAATCATTTTTTTTAAAATTGGAAATATCCTTTGAATTCCTGCAACCCCTACATCATAACTTGTAATGCATTTACAATTCATTGCCTCACACATCAATCTTGCTTCTTCCCCTACTCCGATATCTGAAGTCCCTGCTGTCATAATCCCTATTTTTCCTCCTTCAAATTTGATTGGTTTTTTAAATAATAAAACCGATGATGAATTTTTTCCTGTTTCTATTTTCACTTTTAATTTTTTAGCAAACGCTATAATTTTTTTATGATCCTCTTTTTTAATTCTTGAAACAATTACGGAATTTGTTTTTTCTAAAGTCTTTTTGATTATTTTCTTTGTATCTTCTAGTTCTTTACTTTCCGCAAAAATTACTTCTGGAACTCCTCTTCTCTTACTTCTATTGATATCAATTTTTGCAAAATTTTCTACTTCTTCAATAGAGTATAATGTGAGAAGCTTTTTTGCAGTAACCGTAGAAATTTTTCCAGACTTCACTGATTCTAAAATTTCATTAATTTTCAATAAACTTCTTTCTTTGTTTGAATAATAAAAGGATTAGATTTCAATACCTGATATTGCATCTTTAACATTTGCAACGCCTTTATCAAATATCTGTCTCTCTTCATCATTTAGATCTAATTCTATAATTTTTTCTACTCCCTTCTTTCCAATAACTGCAGGTACTCCTATTGTGACATCAGAGTGACCGTATTCGCCATCAAGATATGTTGCAACTGGAATCACTTGTTTTCTATCTCTGACAACCGTTTCGATGATTGCTGATATTGCATTTCCTGGTGCATGTACTGTGGCACCCTTAAGTTCAATCACTTTTGCTGCAACTTGTTTTGTATTTAGAACAATTTCATCTAGTTTTTCTTTTGGCAAAAATGTTGATAATGGAATTCCTGATACTGATGAAAATCTTGGCAATGGAAGCATATTTTCTCCATGTTCACCAATTACTAACCCTCTAATGGAATCTCTGGAGTGACCTGTAGATTCATGGATAAATTGTCTAAATCTTGATAAATCTAACATACCACCCATTCCAAATACTCTGCTTCTATCAAACCCTGATACTTTTTGAGTTATGTATGCCATTGGATCCAATGGATTTGAAACTGGAATTATGATGGAATCATCTGCGTATTTTTTTATATTTTCTGTTACACTTTTTACAATTGAAGCATTAATTTTTAGCAAGTCCATTCTTGTCATTCCTGGTTTTCTAGCAGAACCTGCTACTACCACGACGATATTTGATCCCCTAATGTCCTCATAATCATTTGAACCTTTTACTTCTACATCAATTCCTTGTTCAGATAGCATGTGATTGATATCCATGGCTTCACCTTGTGGTAAGCCTTTAGCAACATCAAGTAGTAAAATTTGATCATCTAATTTCTTGAGTGCTGAGAATAATGCTGCATCTCCGCCTACTTTGCCAGAACCAATAATCGTAATCATAAAAATTACAGTTAATTTTGAAATTATAAATCTAATGAAATTGATTGAATATTAGGCGAATTTATAAGCATTTTTGATATTTTTTAATCATGGTTATTGTAATTGATCCTCAAATTGCAGGTATATCTGGAGATATGCTACTGTCATCTTTAGTGAATTTAGGTGCAGATAAAAATAAAATCATTGAGGGAATTGCAAAATCCCAAAAATTTCTTCCAGGTTCTACTATCAAAAAAATAGATTTTCAGAAAATACAAAAACGTGGAATTGAATCCACTGAATTGATTTTAGAAATTGATGAGGATGTTTCTGCAAGGAAGGGTATTGAAATTAAAAAAGCTATTTTAGATTCTGTTGATGAATTAAGCCTTCCGATAAAAGCAAAAATCTTTGCCGAGTCATGCATTAACACTTTAATTTCTTCAGAATCTAAAATTCACGGTGTTTCTGAGGATACAGTTCATTTTCATGAAGCTTCCAGTATAGACACTCTGGTGGATATTGTAGGAATAACCATCGCATTGGACAATCTAAAATTCTTTGAAGAAAAAATTGTTTGTTTACCTATTTCCGTTGGAGGTGGAACTGTTAGTTTTTCACATGGTACAATGTCCAATCCTGCAAGTGCCGTTCTTCAGATTTTTAAAAATTCTAATTTGAATATTCAGGGAAACAATTCAAAAGAGGAGTTGACAACTCCTACTGGTGCGTGTATTTTGGTAAATCTGACTAATAACCCAGTCTCATATTATCCTTCAATGAATGTAAATTCAATTGGTTATGGTGCAGGTAAAAAGGATTTTAAGGGTTTTTCTAATGTACTGAAAATTATTCAAGGTCATGAAAATAATGTTGAA
>JABHXI010000055.1 GCA_018657375.1 Candidatus Nitrosopumilus sp.
ATTCCACAGGTTTTGCTGCTGGTTTTGCTGCTGGTTTTGCTGCTGGTTTTGCTGCTGGTTTTGCTGCTGGTTTTGCTGCTGGTTTTGCTGCTGGTTTTTCTTCAGCCGGTTTTTCTTCAATAGTAACTTGTTCAGTATTAGTACTCATCATACAAACTTCCTAGCTTTCATTCTCTTAATTTTTTCTTGTAACAAAATACATCCTTGTATGAGAGTTTCAGGTCTAGGTGGACAACCCGGAACATACACATCAACTGGAAGAATACCATCAATTCCTGGAAGTACATTGTATGAATCAAAATACAAACCACCAGTGATTGCGCAAGCCCCCATAGCAATAACATACTTTGGTTCTGGCATTTGATCATAAACTAATCTAAGACGTGGAGCCATTTTTCGTGTAATAGTTCCCTGAACAACAATTAGATCACATTGCCTAAGTGATCCAAATGCTTCAATGATACCAAATCTTTCAACATCATATCTAGGACTTGATGCTGCACCAAACTCAACACTACAGCAAGCTGTTTCAATATGTACAGGCCAGAGAGACCAAATTCTACCCCAATTGATAGCATATCCCAATGGTGCATCAATTGCTTTTTCTAGAATATCCCCTAGTTTTCCAATGAAAACATTTGCGTTTTCTGGAGTCATTAAATCTTTAAGCAATTCTATACCCAACCCTCATCAATATTATTTCTATAAATAACTACCATATTCTTCTTCTCCCTGATTGGTAAAGTGCAAATGCCATTGCACCAAACATTATTCCCAAAAATCCCAGCATAGGCAAAGTTGCACTCTTTGGAAGTTCTAAAAGAGTACTGCCCCAAGCATACATGAAAATTGCCATTACGTCAAAAACAACGAACATCAAAATGTACGGATAATACTGCATCATGAAATGTGTTCTTCCCTCACCACTAGGAACTTGACCACATTCCATTGGCAAGAATTTTACAGGATTACTTTTTTTACGAGGTGAAATCATACGTGAAATTAAAAGTGCAGGTGCCATTGCCACAATCGCAAAGCCAAACATCAATACTACGGTGCTATAATTGCCCGCTATTTCTCCGACCAATTCAAAATTCATCTCCAATTTTTGTATAATAACGTATGCTTCGTTTTTCCGATCAAGTTTTTATGAACATGATTTTTGTAAAGTAATTAATAGTATAATTGAAAACAATCATCATGGCATTAAATGTAGGAGACATTGCCCCGAATTTTGAACTTCCTGATACAGAATTAAAATTAAGGACTTTAGATGAATTTAAGGGTAAAAAAATCGTATTATCATTCATAGTTGCAGCAAGTTCACCAGTATGTGAGGTAGAATTATGCACTTTCAGAGATTCATGGCAAGAAATATCAGATATGGGTGCACAAATAATTTCAATTAGTAATGATGGACCATTTGCAAATAAAGCATTTTCAGAAAAAAATAACTTCAATTTTCCATTATTAGGGGATTATACCAGTAAAACAATCAAGGATTATGATATTTTGCTTAAAGATTTACTACACATTAAAGATTACAATGCCGCAAAACGCTCAGTATTCGTAATTATGGAAGATGGTAAAATTGGCTACAAATGGGTTTCAGAAGATCCGCTAAAAGAGCCAAATTATCAAGAAATTAAAAACTTTTTAAAATAAATAATTTTTTTTATTCTATATCAGCAATAATGTCGCCTTTAGCAACAATGCCAGACTCTTTAGCTTTGATGTTTCGTACAACTCCGTCTTTATGGGCTTTAACTACAACTTGCATTTTCATAGACTCTAAAGTGCAAACAACATCACCTTTTTTGACAGAATCGCCATGTCCAACTGAAATTGAAACTACTTTGCCAGGAATTTGACTCTTTAGTGCTTTTTGTGTTGCACCAGAACCTCCACCGCCAGAATTTTTGTAAACAATTTTATCAAAATGAGTATGTAAGTTAAGGGTTACAGGAACATTGTCAATTACAATATTCATTTCATTTGTAGATTGTTCAAGATATTTTGCTTTATGATATTGTTGATTTAAAATGAATTCAATCCCATTTGAATTCATACTAATGATTTTTAATTTATGTTCAGTGTCATTTATTTTTATCACATAATCGTTATTTCCAAGATTGGCTACAATTCTTCCATCAAAAGATTTTTCAATATCTTGTATTTTGTAATTGGTCATATTATCAATCCAGTTTATCCTTCCAGTGGGAATTATGAGCAGTGGTATCGTGTATACGACTCTTAAAGTATTCAGAATGAATAATAGCTGCGGCTAAAGCTGCATCAGTTTTATTTTCTTTTTCAGTTTTAAGATCTGCTGTCAATCTATTAATTATATCATAACGTTTTAGGAAGTCAGTAGAAAGATCACCATTTTTGTATTCATCAGAATTTAAAATTGTCTTATACAAAGGAATAGATGTTTCAACACCTTGAATATAGAAATCATTTAATGCAGCAAGCATTCTAGTTCTAGATTCTTCAAATGTTTGACCCCACGTTACAAGTTTTGCCATAAGTGAATCGTAGTATGGAGAAACAGTGCATCCAGGATATAGATAAGTGTCACATCTAACACTTGGCCCTGCAGGAATTGTTACGTCAGGAACAGGTCCAGTAGAAGGAGCAAAGTCCATGAATGTGTCTTCAGCATTTATTCTACATTCAATTGCATATCCATTCATTTTTAGATCATTTTGTTTGAAAGGAATTGGTTCTCCATTTGCAATATCTAATTGCAATTTAACTAAATCTAATCCAGATACAAATTCAGTTATAGGATGCTCTACTTGCAATCTAGCATTAATTTCAATAAAATAAAACTCACCATTATCTGCTCTCAAAAATTCCGCAGTACCCAAATTGGTATAATCAACTGCATGTGCAGCATTACAAACTAATTCACCTATTCGTGCTCTAGTTTCTTCGTCAACTATTGGAGAAGGGGTTTGTTCAATTAATTTTTGGTTACGTCTTTGAATAGAGCATTCTCTTTCAAAAATATGAACAGCGTTGCCTTGTGTATCTCTAGCAAATTGATATTCAATGTGTCGTGTTTTTTCTAAGAATTTTTCAACTAGTATTGCAGACTTGCCTACTGCCGCCATGGATTCTCCAGTTACAGATTCGTAACCATCACGTAGCTCTTTGTCATTAGTAACAATTCTAATTCCACGACCTCCACCACCAAAAACAGATTTTAACATTACAGGATAACCAATTTCGTTAGCAATTTTTTCTGCATCATCTGCATCCTTCACCAACCCCGGGCTTCCAGGTACAGTTGGAACTTCAGCTTTTAGCATCGCAGCTTTACATTTCATTTTATCACCACAAAGATTCATAGAATCTGCAGAAGGACCAATGAAAGTTATTTTATTTTTTTCACAGAGTCTTGCAAAATCATCATTTTCAGAAAGAAAACCATAGCCCGGATGAACAGAATCTGCGCCAGATGACAACATTACATCTAAAATTTTTTCTTGATTAAGATATGATTTTGAAGGGGTTGCCTCACCGATATGATACGCTTCAGTTGCTTGTTTTACATGCATTGAATTTGTATCTTCATCAGAATATACTGCAACTGTTTTAATTCCAAGTGCTTTACAAGTTCGAATTACACGTAATGCGATTTCTCCTCTGTTAGCGATAAGTACTTTTTCAATCATCTTCAATCACAAATTAATATTTCCATGTTTTCTAGGTAATTGTTTTTCTCTTTTATTTGCAAGCATTTCTAAAGCTTTAATCAGCATAGGTCTTGTTTCAGCAGGATCAATTACGTTATCGACAGTTCCATGGGATGCGGCAACATAAGGATTTTCAAATTTTTGTGCAAATTCATCTTTAAGTTCTTGTTTAAGAGATTCAGGATCATCAGAAGCAGCAAGTTCTTTTCTATTCATAATTTTTACAGCTGCTTCTGCACCCAATACAGCACATTTGGCAGTAGGCCATGCATAGTTTACATCGGTTCTAAGATTTTTACTTCCCATTGCAATGTATGCGCCACCATACGCCTTACCAATAACTAAAGTAATTCTTGGCACAGTGGCTTCACAGTATGCATACAGTAGCTTACTTCCATGTCGAATAATTCCATTATGTTCTTGATTAGAACCTGGCATGTAACCAGGTGTGTCAACTAAAGTAATTATCGGGATATTGAATGCATCACAAAATCTAATAAAACGCGATGCCTTATTTGATGAATCTATATCCAATGCACCTGCAAGATGCATAGGTTGGTTAGCTACAATTCCAACGACATTGCCATTTAGTCTACCATATCCAACTATAATATTTGGTGCAAATAATTCATGGACTTCAAAGAATTCATGATCATCAACAATGGAATTAATAATTTCTTTCATATCATACGGTTGTAGAGGATTTTCAGGCATTATGTTAATTAGATTATGATCTAATCTATTTGGATCATCATCAGTTGTGAGTTTAGGTGGTTGTTCAGTATTATTTTGAGGTAAAAATGAAATTAATTTTTTAATGTAATCCATACATTCGTATTCGTTTTCAGCAACAAAATGTGCAACCCCACTTTTTGATCCATGGGTATTTGCACCGCCAAGTTCTTCAAATGAAATTTCCTCACCTAATACGCTTTTAACAACATCAGGTCCAGTTACAAACATACTTCCAATTTTTTCAACCATTATAACAAAATCAGTCATAGCAGGGGAGTACACTGAACCTCCTGCAGAAGGACCAACACTGGCAGTAATTTGCGGAATTACTCCAGAGGCTAATTGATTATGATAAAAAATATCCGCGAATCCATCTAAACTCATTATTCCTTCTTGAATTCTAGCACCACCGGAATCCATAATTCCAATAATTGGACATCCAGTTTTTAATGCATGATCCATTAATTTGGTAATTTTTTTAGCCCCCATTTGACTAAGAGTTCCACCTAAAACAGTAAAATCATATGCAAAAACAAAGATTTGACGTCCAGAGACATTCCCATAACCTCCAACTACACCATCAGTAAAAAATTTCTTTTTTTGCATGTCATATTCATGATAATGATGAGTTGTTAATGGATCAATTTCTACAAAGGTACCTTCATCAACTAAAAGATCAACTCTTTCACGAGCAGTTAGCTTACCCTTCTCATGCTGAGCACCAATGCGATCTTGACCTCCCCCTTGTAGGGACATGTTATTATTTTTAGCATATTCGTCAATCTTTTCAGAATGCATAATGTTGATCTAAAAAGAGATTGTTTCTCTATATTAATTTAGATTCAAATAAAAGAAATTGCAAATTATTATAAAAAAACTAAGAGTTTAGAAGAGAAAATTTCTTTTTAGATGATTTTTGATATGAATCAAAAGCATTCTTTTCATCACCACATTTCTTACACATACACAATTGGGATACATTTGGGATATCACAGATATCTTGAAATTCGCATTGAGGGCATCCAGCAGAAGAACCACAAACAATGCATTTCAGCTCATTGGTTTGGGCACATTTTTCATGTTTAACACCAGAACCTTTTGACCAGAGTCCAATTTCATTGATTTCAATTTTACCATTACAGACAATGCACGTTCCTGGAAATTTCATTGGAATTTTTATCCAACTCATTTTATCAATTCAATCTCCTTATCAATAATAGCACCAAAAGTTTCTTCCAGTTCTAATTCCAAAGTTTTATTTTTGATACAAAATAAAAGGTAGGGCAAGCATAATGTTACAAATGCACTAGAAGAAAGATGTAGTTTTTTTGACAGTACAGAAGATAGTGATTTAATTTTTGCGCCATCCCAACGAATTCTATTTAGTAAAGGCCAGGATAAATTATATTTAGAATATCTTATACGATCATCTTTTTGATATAAATTAATTAAAATGTCATTAAGATAACGCAGTAATCTCCAATTTTGTGTTTTCATAATTTTTCCAAGTAACATATCAGCATTTGAAATAACCTCTAAATATTTTGCAAGTGTAACAGTATCTAGATCACTACTTACTATACTAGAATAAAATGCATTAATTTTATCTCTAGGAGCAATTTGTATTGAATATAAAACACCTCTAGCTTCTTGAATAGAATTTGCTTTGAAAAAAGCATTTATTCCATCTTCAATATTTACACTATCAAAAGAAGTTTCTGTGGGAGGATTAAATCCAGTCAGTAAAGACTGCGTAAGATTAATCATTGAACGAATATCACCCTGGGATTTATCGATGACTTTGATTAATGAACCAGGACTTAATTTTGTATTTTCTTTTGTTAAAATATTATCTAAATAAACACGCAAAAGACGTGGGGGTATTTTTTTAAAAGAAATTGTTGTTACTACTTTTTTAATACTCTTCATTTTATCTGAATCGTCAAAATTTGCAGCAAGTAAAATAGGCACATTTGGTTTTTTTAAAATATCAACAAGTGCTGCAACACCGCCATAGTCACCACGACCATGAATACCATCAACCTCATCAATAAAGATCATAGGAGTTCCTAAAACACTAACATTGCCTAAAACGGGCATAAGGATTTCATTAATTTGAGATTTACTTCTAACGTCACTGGCATTAAGACCAATCAGATCATAACCAAATTGTTTAGCCAAAAGATATCCGATAGTAGTTTTTCCAATTCCAGGAGGCCCCACGACCAAAAGAGGTTTTGTTCCTTTTTTCCATTTTGCAAACCATTCCATTATGGCTGCACGAGGCTCCTCATTACCAACCATATCAGAAATAATCTGAGGTCGGTATTTTTCAGACCACATCAATTTTATCAGCGGGTTGGAAGATTTTTGTTCAAATCGGACCAGATGTTTTCTTGTTGTAATTTTTTATACCAGAATTGGTTATAATGTTCAACAGTAAGAAATAGAAATTCTAAAAATTTTGTATGTGAAAAATTATCAGGTAATTTTTCAAGTGCAGTTCTTGCTTCACTTAGATATGATTCGCTATGATTCATTGTTTCTTCAAATCCACTTTTTGCATCATTCATTTTTAATGAATAAAATAATGGCCAAGAAGGAATTTTTGCAGCTCTATCTCTAATACTGTCTTCTATCTCATTTCCACATCCAACAGATTCAGCTGCTTTTGCCATTCCAGTGTAGAAGATATCAGCTAAAGGTGCACGATTCAACGCCATGTTTCTACCAGCAGTACCCATTACAGAACGATATTTTTTGTAACTTTCAACTAATTCTTCTTCGGTAATCTCCGTAGGTTTATCTTTTAATTTTGTATCAAGATATTGTCCAATTCTTGCTTGTTTGAAACCTTCTTCAAATTCTTTGAGTACATCCTCACCACCTTTTGAAATTTTTTCTCTGGCAAGTTTCAAGATATAGGGATTCATTAATTTGTAATCATCTAAATATTCTAAATCTTCATCTTTGTCTACAATTCTATCCATGGGCTCACTAAGATCAATTGCAATGATATGGCCATCAACAATGTCTTCCCTCATGGTAGTACTTTGCTCATCTTTAAAATAATCTGTAGACGCATCAAAGAGACCATTAAAAACAGGGAATGTCATTTTGACAAAATTTGAATTTAAAATTCTAAGAACTCTATCATGCAAAGTATCAAAGTCCTGTAATTTGGATTTTATAGGCTCAATTTCAGATGCATTTAAAATAATTTCTGTAGAACCAACTTCTTCTGCAAATTGTTGCTGGGTTGTGTTTGGAGAGTTATCAGCGTTAATTTGATCAAAAAGGTTTTTTGCAAATCTTTGGGCAAATGCAGGGAATGTATCTTCAGCTTCTTGCTTGTATTGATTAAACTGCTTGAATCCTTTGGATTTGAATAAGCCTTGTTTTATGATTTGTTTTCCAGGTTTAGTTCCCATCAAAGCACCTTTACTGAAAAGTGATTCGTCTTTTCCACTCACAAACACAATCTTATTTGTTGTTATTTATGCTTTCAATACAAAAATTTTCTTCACTTAAATTACGAAGAGAGAATTATTTTTTGTGGAAATTGTAGAAATTCTTCGTGAGGCATCAAATCAAATTTATCAAAATGTAAAAGATCTTGCAGGAACAGAAGATGCCGCAGGTGATTTTGGAAGAGGTGCAGGCGGAGATATTTCACGAAACATAGACATCATTGCGGAAAAAACAGTTTTAGATTATCTTAAAAAAATTAATTTTGAATGTGTTGTGTTAGGGGAAGAATGTGGAAGAGTGGAACTATCAGAGAATCCAAAAGGTTACATCATAATGGATGCAATTGATGGTTCTGCTAATGCAGTACGTGGTGTACCGTTTTTTTGTAGTTCGTTAGCATTTGCAACAGAAAATAAACTCAGTTCAATTACAGATGGAGTGATAACAGATCTAACAAATGGGGACATGTATTGGGCTTCAAAAGGTAAAGGTGCATTTTTTAATGAAAAACCAATCAAAGTTCAACAAAAAGAACCAATTTACAAAATAGTTGGAATTAACACATCTGGGGGTTCAAATGAATTAATGAAACGAATGTACCCAATATTTCAAAATCATAATCATACAAGACATTTTGGTGCTAATGCGTTAGAAATGGCATTATTTGCAAGAGGTGTCATGGATATTTTTATTGACTTTAGAGATAAAATTAGAATTCAGGATATTGCTGCGGGATGCATCATTGTTAAAGAGGCAGGAGGTTTACTTCTAGATGCAGATTTGAATCCACTAGATGCAGATCTAAGTTATGAGACAAGAGTGTCATTCATTGCCGCAGCAAATCAAAAAATTCTTGATGAAATAATGTCACAAATTAATTAGAATTATACAATTTATCAAATTTTCATAATTATTTTGTAAGAGAAATATATTTAACCAAAGTAACGATGAAGCTCGTTGTATGGTATCTGAAATGAAGGCAAAAGTTGTCTACAGAGAGTTACTAAAAGAAGATCTAGTAATCATACGATTGGTTCCTGAGAACGGAATGCCAGAATATCAAACGGGTCAATTTTTAACAATTGGTCTACCAATTCCAGCAGAGAAGAAAGTAGTTAGAAGGGCATATTCAATTGCATCCCATGCCGAAAATAGAGATTATTTTGAATTTGTAATTAGATGGGTTAGAAAACCACTTCCAGGTCGTGTAACAACTGAATTATTTTACCTTAGTGTTGGAGATGAAGTTACCCTCGGAGATCCAACGGGAGCAGCATTACTAATTAGCGATAAATTACACAACGGTAAAAAAGACAATAGAAGAGTAATTTGTGTAGGTGGAGGAACAGGTTTAGCTCCATTTGTGGCATTTGCAAAACATTTCCAGGATACCAAGGATAGCAGAGAAGTCATAGTTTTACACGGTGCAAGTTATGTTGATGAATTAAGTTACAAACGCCTTTTAACAGATATGGAATTAGAAAGTGAAAAAAATGGAAGAGATAAATGGAATTTTAGATACAGAGCAGCAATTAGCAG
>JABHXI010000056.1 GCA_018657375.1 Candidatus Nitrosopumilus sp.
GTCTGCTGTTTTTTGAGTGGTGTCTGCTGTTTTTTGAGTGGTGTCTGCTGTTTTTTGAGTGGTGTCTGCTGTTTTTTGTCCCATCTTTAAAGAAATTTCTTTTTGAAGTTCTTCGTCTGTTTTGCCTTCTGTTTTAATTCCCACTGATTTGGATATCATTTCTAATTTTTCCCTTTCTGTTTCTACTGGCCCTGATATTTTTGGTATTTCTTCAGTCACTTCTTTCATTTGTTGTTGAATTTCATTTTTTGCATTATTGTATTCGCTCATCACTTTTCCCATTTTTTTAGCGACTCCTGGAAGTTTACCCGTTCCTAAAACTAACACAACTGCAGCAAATATGATTATCATCCATTCACTTCCACCTATGTTCAATGAATGCTCTAACATGTTCAGTTATTTTTTGATTTAAAATTAAACGTAATGTTTCATGTTGTGCCTAATTTACTTGTTACTATAAAAAAAATTATTTACTCACTAATTTTTAATGGCTCTAATTTCTTTCTTGAAATTATTGCTAGTATTGTAATTCCTACTCCTATGATTGAAAATATGATGTATGGTGTTTCATTTCCAAATGACTGTGTTATTGGTCCTCCTATGGTTGGTCCAACTGCCCATCCTAATCCAAAAATTGTTTCATATGCGCCAATGATTTTCCCAGATATGCCTTTTTTTGTTTTACTTAAAATAATTTCTAAAGTTAATGGGAAAAATATACTAAATCCAAATCCCATTAAAACTAGAGCAATTCCAAACATGATGATTGAATCTGCAACAACTGATATTGCTAATCCTATTGAAACTGCTAGTGTAGCTGCAATCAAAGTTTGACTTGTTTTTTTTGCAAATTTCCCTGCTAATGCGAGTGAAATTACTCGTGAAATTCCAAAAGCAAAATATAGATATAAAATATCTGTTGCACTCATACCTTTATCATTAAGAAACGCCGGAAAAATTGTTAAAATTATGCCGAATGCTGATGTACAAAAAATTAATAATGTAATTACTTCTGGAAATTTTTTCATGTCTTTAATTGATGAAAAAGAAAATCTCTCGTGCTGTTTTTTGATCTTTTTTCTTGATGCTAGTAGTGCAGTAATTACTGCTGCAGCTAAAATGAATGCTGCAATTTGGAATAATATTCTATATGTAATCTCCATATTTTCTAAAAATGCTGTACCTATCAGTGGCCCTATCATGAATCCCATTACAAAAAACATTGTAAACCATGAGATATTTTTCACTCTGTTTTTTTCCGTACTTTCATTTGAAATTATGGCCTCGCATGGTGGCCAGAAAAATGCATGAGCTATGCCTGTCATTATCCTAAATCCCATTATTTCTGGAACTGACTGTGCAATTGATAGAAGATAAATTGATGCTGAATTGATTGCTGCTCCTACTGCTAGTATGTATGCATTGTTTATTCTATCTAACAATATCCCTACAAAAAGTGGAATGAACATGTATGGCACAAAATTTGCTAATCCGATTAAACCTAATTCTGAATATGTTGCACCAACTACATTTTTTGCAAAAATTGGAAGTATCGGGCCGTGAAGACCATATGATATGCCTATGATTAATCCTGTTATGTTTACTAAAATTAAAACTCTATTCATTTGTATGCTGCAACCATTATTGCGCCGCCCATAAGATCTTTCTCGAATTCAACCCGTGAAAATTTTTCTAATAGTAATTCTTCTAGTTTTTTATTTTGAGGCCACCTTTGGAATGTACCGTATAGTGTTCCGAACTTTAATCCTAATCTTCCTCCTGCACTAAATGCCAGAATTGGTAAAATGCATCTTAGGTAAAATGCAACTCCTGCTCTGATAAATCGTTTATCTGGTTTTCCTAAATCTACTATTACCATTCTTCCTTCTTTTTTTAATACTCTGTGAATTTCAGAAATTGCAATTCTTAAATTAATTGCATCTCTTAATGAATATCCGCACAGCACTGCGTCAAACTCTTCATCTTTAAATGGAATATGTTCAAAAATGCCATTTGCCATATCTGGAGTTTTTTCAAAATGTGAACCTGTGTTTTTGAGCATAGGTACTAGAGGATCATAAAGTGTAATCGCAATCTCTCCATCTGTGATCTTTAGTGCAGTTTTAGACATATTTCCAAATCCAGAACCTGCATCCAAAATTTTATTTCCTTTGAATACCCTTCCTGAAATTCCTCGATTTCTATGTTCTACATCTTTACCTAGTGATATTATTGAATTAACTTTGTCATAAATTGGAATGATTTCTCGAAGTACCTCTATAACTTCACTCCAGTAACTACTTCCTAAACCCAAATCTATTTTCTCCTTATATGTAATTGAATATATTTCAAATCTAAAATTTTTATTCGTTTGTAAACTTTGATACGTTTTTAGAATAGTTTTGTAAATCTGCATCTGAAACTTTTTCAAACACTTTTGATTCTGATGTGACTTTGGCCATTTTTACATTTTTAATTTCATCTTTTACTTCTGCTTTGATGTTGATTGATGCAATAGCTAATGCTGCTGCATCTTCTAAACTCATATCTGGATTGTAATTTTTTTCTAAAAATGTATTTACTTCATCAGCTCCTGCGCCTATTGCAACTGCTGTAAACTGTACATAAGTTCCACTAGGATCTACTACATACACTGATTCTCCTTTTTGATCAATTCCTGCAATGATCATAGAAACACCATTTGGACGTACTCCTCCGTACTGTGTAAATTGATGAGCCGTATCTGCTAAATATTTTGCAACTGTTGCAATTTCTACTGATTCATCATATGTCATTCTGTTACCTTGTGAAAATGCTCTTGCACTGTCTACTTGAACACGTGCATCTGGAATGTATCCTGCCGCTGCAACGCCAATATGATAATCTACTTGAAAAATTTTCTGTGTAATATTTTTTGTTTGTAATGCTCTTGCTTTTTCCTCAACTGCCATGACAACTCCTTGTTTAGTGCTGATTCCAATTGCTAATGTTCCCCTTTTTACTGTCTCAATAGCATACTCTACTTGATATATTCTGCCGTCTGGAGAATACATTGTAGGTGTCATATCGTAACCTCGTGATGCCATCATGATATCACAACTTTATTCTCAGTCAATTTAAGGGTAATTGTCTCTATTTTATTTTTTTAAAAATTTTGATCTATTTTCTTGAACCAAACTTATATAATCTGAATACTATTTTTATCGTAATTATGGTAAAGTCCGATCCGTTTGCAAATGCAACTAAACAAGTCAATGACGCTTGTGATGTTTTAGGCATTACCGATAAAGGCATTCGTGAATATCTTGCAATGCCAAATAAAATGTTGAGAGTTAAAATTCCCGTTAAAATGGATAATGGAAAAATTAGAGTGTTTACTGGTTTTAGAAGCCAACACAATAACGATAGAGGTCCATACAAAGGTGGTATACGATACTTTAATCCTGAAGGCGGTGTTGAATATATGGAAAGAGAAGTTATGGCACTTTCTTCGTGGATGACATGGAAATGTGCAATTGTTGATGTTCCTTTCGGTGGTGGAAAAGGTGCAATCTATGTTAATCCAAAAACTGAAAAACTCAGTGATGGCGAAATGGAGAGACTAACAAGAGGGTTTGCTTTTAAAATTTCTGAAATCATTGGACCTGAAAAAGATATTCCTGCTCCTGACGTATATACAACTGGTAGAGAGATGACCCAAATTATGGATACTTTTAGTAAATTAAATGGAAACAAATATTCTCCTGGAGTGATTACTGGAAAACCAATTTCAATGGGTGGTTCTTTGGCAAGAAATGTTGCGACCGGATTGGGAACTGCGTACACTGCAAGAGCCGCAGCAAAAATTTTGAAAATTAAATTAAAAGGTGCAAAAGTAGTTTTACAAGGATTTGGTAATGCCTCTACGTTTGCTGGTGAATATCTAGAAAAAATGGGTGCACTTGTAGTTGGTGTCAGTGATTCTAAGGGTTCTATTTTAATTCCAAAAGGTGCTAAAGTCGGTAAGATTTTAGAACATAAGCAAAAAACTGGAACTGTTGTAGATTATCCTGGAAGTAAAAAAGTTTCTACTGAGGAATTACTAACTGCAAAATGTGACATTTTAATTCCTGGAGCTTTAGAAAATCAGATTACTGCAGCAATTGCAAAAAAGCTTAATTGTAAAATTATTGCTGAAGCTGCAAATGGTCCAACATTACCTGAAGCAGACCCTATCATTGAACAGAAAAAGATTCTTGTCGTTCCTGACATTTTAGCTAATTCTGGTGGTGTTTGTATTTCTTATTTGGAGTGGGTTCAAAATAATATGGGATATTATTGGAGTTTTGATGAAGTTGCATCTAAGATGGAGAGCAATATTACACAAGGATTCAAAGACACATACGCATTATCTAAAAAACACAAAATTGACATGCGCAAGGCTGCAATGGTTTTAGCAGTTGAACGTGTTTTAGAAGCATTTAATCAAAAAGGCATCTGGCCTTAATTCAATTCATCTTCGTAATTCGTATTTAATTTACATTATGTCTGATGTTCTACTAGTACAAAATACTACATCTGAAGGTTCAGGATATTTGGGTAAATTGTTGACTGATGACGGGTTTGATATTGTTTCAATTAATGCAAAACACGAGAAAATCCCTGAAAACAAATTTTCCCTTGCAGTAATTTTAGGCGCTCCTCAAAGTGCTAATGATGATTTGCACTATCTCCGAGAAGAAGAAAAACTAATCCAAAATTATGTTCAGAATGAAATCCCTGTTTTGGGAATTTGTTTGGGGTCACAACTAATTGCAAAAACTTTTGGCGCTACAGTCTACAAAGGCCCCAAAAAAGAAATTGGCTTTTATCATGATCTTCTGTTCTCAAACCATTCTAAATTATTTCATGGATTCAAAAACCCCTTTACTGTATTTCATTGGCATGGAGATACTTTTGATTTACCTGTTGGTGCTACTCGATTGGCATTATCTGAAAATTATCCTAATCAGGCATTTCAATACAAATCTGCAATTGGCCTCCAATTCCACCTTGAAGTGAATGAACAAATGGTGAATCTTTGGCTTGATAAAACTGAGGAAAAATTACGCGAAACCCCCTACATTGATCCTCTAAAAATCCGATTAGACGTTGATGAACATATTTCTATTGTTCAATCCAACATGAAAATTTTTTACAATAATTTTAAATCTGTATTTGGGCTTTGACCAAAGTTTAATATATTGAGTTTTGATTTCATCGATCGAACAATGACTGTTGTGAATAAACTTTTTGAAGAAACAATCCAAACCGATCACAAAGTCATTACTGAAGAATTATCTAAATCTATTCTCAAAACTTATGGAATTAAAGTCCCGCCTTATGCCCTAGCAACATCTGCATCTGAGGCTGTAAAACAAGCAAAAAAAATCGGTTTTCCACTTGTAATGAAAGTAGTATCCCCACAAATTTTACACAAAACTGATGTTGGTGGAGTTAAAGTTGGAATTAACGATGTCGCAGATGTTAAAAAAACATTTGATGATATGTTTAACCGTCTTTCTAAAAAGAAAGGTGTTGATGTTAAAGGAATTCTTTTGGAAAAAATGGTTCCAAAAGATGGTGTTGAATTAATTGTAGGTATTCAAAATGATCCTCAATTTGGTCCAATGATTATGGTTGGATTAGGTGGAATTATGACTGAAGTTTTCAAAGATGTTGCATTCAGAATGCTTCCAATTACCACTTCTGATGCAAAATCCATGCTCAATGAACTAAAGGGTTCAAAACTTCTAAAAGGATTTCGTGGCAGTGCTCCAATTGACTTAAACATGATTTCAAAAGCACTTGTACAAATTGGAAAAATGGGTGTTGACAATGCCAATTATGTTAACAGTATTGATTTTAATCCTGTAATTGTATATCCAAAATCTTACTTTGTAGTGGATGCAAAAATTATTCTTAATAATGAATTAAAAAAGAACTCGATATCAAAAGCAAAACCAAATACAACATCCATGGAGTCTTTCTTTACTCCAAAATCTGTTGCGTTAGTTGGTGCATCTGCAACACCTGGAAAAATTGGCAATTCTGTGTTAGATGCACTTGGAAAACAAGATTACAAGGGTAAGGTGTATCCAATTAATCCTAAACAAACTTCTATTCTTGGACTAAAGTGTTATCCTTCCTTGGATGCAATAACTGAAAAAATTGATCTTGTTGTTATCTGTGTTGATCTTTCAGCATGTGGGGAAATTATGAAAACTTGTGCAAAGAAAGGAATTCATAATGTTGTAATTGTTTCTGGTGGCGGAAAAGAACTTGGTGGAGATAGAGCTACAATGGAAGCTGAAGTAAAAGAATTATCATTAAAACACAAAATTCGTGTAATTGGTCCTAATTGCATTGGAATGTTTAATGCAGCAAATAGACTTGATTGTGCATTTCAAGGACAAGAAAGAATGGTACGTTCAAAATTGGGACACGTTGCATTCTTCTCACAAAGCGGAACTATGGGAATTAGCATGTTGGAAAGTGCTGATTTGTTTGGTTTGTCAAAAATGATCAGCTTTGGTAATCGTTCTGATGTTGATGAAGCCGATATGATTTGGTATGCTGCAAATGATCCTCAAACTAAAGTAATTGGATTATATGTTGAAGGATTTGGAGATGGTAGAAAGTTCATCAATACAGCTAAACGTGTAATGAAAATTCATAAGAAACCTATTGTTATTTGGAAAAGCGGTAGAACTAGTGCTGGTGCAAAACAAGCTGCATCCCATACTGGTTCTCTCGGTGGTTCAAATGCGATGATTATGGGTGCATTCAAACAAGCAGGCATTATTTCAGTTGACAGTTATCAGGAATTAGTTGGAGTCTTAAAGGCACTAGCTTGGCAACCTGCAGCAAAAGGTAATCGTGTTGCTATGACTAGTAATGGTGCTGGTCCGATGATTGGCGGAATTGATCAATTAGAAAGACTTGGTCTTACAATTGGAAACCTTTCACCCAAAATTCGTAAAAACATAAAGGATCATTTCCCGCCTGCGGTTCCAATTCATAACGGTAATCCTGCAGATGTGGGTGGTGGCGCAACTGCTGATGATTATAATTTTGTCCTTGAACAATTTTTGGATGAAAATAATATTGATATTGCTATGCCTTGGTTTGTATTCCAAGACGATCCTCTTCAGGAAACAATTGTTGATTATCTATCTACTCTTTCAAAGAAACAGAAGAAACCAATTCTTGCTGGTGGTAATGGTGGTCCGTACACTGAAAAAATGATAAAATTAATCGAACAACATAATGTTCCAGTTTATCAAGACCTTAGAACTTGGGTTGCAGCTGCATCTGCATTAGCCCAATGGGGTAAAACCCGCGGCAAATAGATAACATTTAAGTTTCGTATAATCTCCGCTGTAACTATGTCACTAGTTACCACATCTACTTCTGATGGCATTTGTACTGTCAAAATCAACAGACCTGACAAACTCAATGCTATGAACACTGATGTTGCAAAAGAACTAATCACAACTTTTGAATCTCTCAATCACAATGATGATGTTAAAGTTATCATTTTGACTGGCGAAGGCGAAAAAGCATTTTCTGCAGGAGCTGACATTGAATACATGTCTAAAATTTCTGCAGATGAATCTGTCGAATATGCAAAAACCGGACAACTTGTAACTGCAACTGTTGAACTTGTTAAACAACCTACAATTGCAGCAATCAATGGATTTGCGTTAGGTGGAGGTTGTGAGCTTGCAATGTCGTGTGATATTAGAATTGCAGCTGACACTGCAAGATTGGGCCAACCAGAAGTAACAATTGGAATTCCTCCTGGATGGGGTGGAACACAAAGATTAATGAGAATTGTGGGAATAGCAAAGGCAAAAGAACTTGTCTATACTGGAAAAATGATCAAAGCTGATGAGGCAAAAGAAATTGGTTTAGTTAACCAAGTAGTACCTCTTGCATCATTACAAGAAGAAGCTTTGAAAATGGCACAACAAATTGCTGGATGTTCAACTATGGGTGTTCAGATGTCTAAAGTTGCAATCAACAAAGGAAGAAATGCAGATCTTGATACTGGTCTTGCTATTGAACTCCTTGCTTGGAGAAATTGCTTTACACATCCTGATCGCGAAGAAAGAATGACTGCATTTGTAAATAAATCCAAAAAATAAGCTATTTCTGACTCTTTTTTATTTTTATTATTTGTTAAACCTAGCAAGTTACTAGTATGTTAAATAGGAAAAACTTATTATATTTTAAAATCGATTTCTGATCATAATGGCAACTGAACAAACACAAAAAATGGTTACAGTTACTGCAAAAGCAGCTGAGAAAATTCATGAATTCATGAAAGAAGAAGCCGAATCCCCTGAATACTTACGAGTATATGTTCAAGGTGGAGGTTGTTCTGGACTATCTTATGGAATGGGCTTTGAAAAAGCACCAGAAGAAGATGATTTAGTTCTTACAGAAAATGGAGTGAAACTCTTAGTTGATAGCTACAGTGTTGATCATTTACAAGGTGCAAACGTTGACTATATTGAAAGCCTAATGGGATCTGGATTTAAAATTAACAATCCAAACGTTACAAAATCCTGTTCATGTGGTCACTCATTTAGTACTGAATAAATCAGTAATTTCATTTTTATTTTTATTCTGTTTAGCATTTGCTATTTTTAAAATTTAGTCATTATTTTGCGATACCCTCATATATCGTAAATTGGAATTTCATTTATAATGATAAAGGAGATCAATAATTTATGCCTCAAACAGGTATTGTCAAGTACCACGTAAAACTTTCATATGAAGTAGATGGACTCGTTGAACGAGCCGATATAATCGGTGCCATATTTGGACAAACGGAAGGACTCTTGGGTCCGGAAATGAATCTGAATGAACTACAACGAGTTTCAAAAGTAGGTCGTATTGAAGTCGTTAGTAAATCTACTTCTAACACTACTGCTGGTACTGCATTAATTCCAATGAGTACTGACATTGACACATGCGCATTAATTGCAGCAGGTATTGAAAGTATAGATAAAGTTGGTCCGTTTGATTGCAAGTTTACTTTAGATACCATTGATGATGTAAGAGCTGCAAAGAAAGATGATATTGTAAAACGTGCAAAAGAAATTAAGCAAAAATGGGCAACCAAAACTGTTAGTGAAGGTGAAAATATGTTAAACGATGTACATCAGGGTGATTCTGGTAAACTTTCTACATACGGTCCGTCAAAATTAACTTGTAGTTCTGGTGCATTTGATTCCAAATGGATAATTCTTGTTGAAGGCCGAGCTGATGTAATTAATCTATTACGAGCTGGATATGACAATGTTCTTGCAATTGAAGGTGCAAAAATTGATGAATCCATTAAAGAATTATGCGCTGAAAAAGACACTGTTGTTGCTTTTATTGATGGGGACAGAGCTGGCGGATTTATTCTTAAGGAACTCAAATCTGTTGTCACACTTGATTATGAATTACAAGCAGACGAAGGTGTCGAAGTAGAAGAGCTAACTCCTCAAAGACTTGATGAAATTTTAAGACCTATTGTCGATGAAATTAAAAACGGTAAACCTGCACCAAAACTTGCAAGTGCAGATGATAAATCTATTTCAGAAGTTGCATCCAAAGTTTTTCCAACCCTGAATGAAACTCTTGAAGCTGTTGCCTTGGATGGTGATCAAAATGAAATTTTCAAAGTTCCAATAAGTGAAGTTGTTAGCAAAC
Organism: Candidatus Nitrosopumilus sp.; assembly: GCA_018657375.1. Taxonomy (GTDB): domain Archaea; phylum Thermoproteota; class Nitrososphaeria; order Nitrososphaerales; family Nitrosopumilaceae; genus Nitrosopumilus. The sequence goes on from JABHXI010000056.1 coordinate 9,727, forward strand.
TGTCCTCACAATCTGGTATCAAGTATCTTTTATTGGATGGTATCATCACAAAGAGACTTTTGGAAGGTGCAAAGAATGCTGGAATTGAATGCGTAGTTGGACACCGAGTTGCAAAACTGTCTAATTCTGACGGCATGACCCTAAAAACATTCGCTGACTTAGGCGTTTCTTAGGACTTTAGATGACTGAACTAAAAATTCAGCACCTCTTAACTCTCTCTTATCTATTATCTAAAGGAGCAAAATACAACTATGTCACTCTTACAAGTTCTTCTTTGGGAAAAAATATTCACAAATCACAACAAGCAGCATCTAAACATTTGCTTGAACTAGAACAAAATAAATTCATTACACGAATAATTAGTGGAAGAAAAATTTCAGTAAAAATTACCAGTAAGGGTTTTTCTGAGATAGTAAAACTATCTTCTACTTTGCAAAAAAGCTTAGATTCTTCGCCCTCTCATGTTGATCTTAAGGGTACTTTAATTTCGGGAATGGGTGAGGGTGCATACTATATGGGGTTGAAAGGTTATAGCAAGCAATTCAAATCTAAAATTGGTTACGTTCCGTTTCCTGGAACCTTTAATGTTAGATTGGATCAAAAAATTCATCAAGAATCAATTAAACAATTTGAAACTCTAGATGGAATTAAAATTAAAAGCTTTTCTGATGGTAAGAGA
>JABHXI010000057.1 GCA_018657375.1 Candidatus Nitrosopumilus sp.
AATGATCATAAAAATAATAAAATTCATAAAAATAATCATAATGTTTTTAAAAAAACATTCTAATCTAGATCATGGGATTTTTATCTGATTTTCGTAATGATTTAAAAAATGCAAAAAGAGACAAAGCTTCCAACATTAATGGAAAAAACCTTAAACAATTACTTACAAAATTCAAGGATGAACGTGATAGAGTAGAATTAGAGACTGGGATTAGGCCTCAAATTGATGATACAACTCAAATGTTTATGCAAAAAATTCTAAATGTTTGGATTTCAGAAGGAAAGGAAATCGATGAGGAGAAATTCTGGTCTGAAGTTGATCATAACAAACAATTCACTCATTCAGTAGAATATTATGAACGACGTTAGTAATTCCAATTCTAGGATTGATTTGATTGGATAAAGAACGATTGCGAGTAAAAAGCGGTAGAAGTAAAGGATGCAAAGATTGCATTGCTCACAGATGCATTCCTAACAGCTGTAAATGCGATTGTCATTGCTGATGATTTTATTTTAAAATTATGCCTATGTCCATTAGATTCATGTGTGTGAAATCTGTTTTGATGTTTGCTTTTTGTTTTTGAAAAAATCTTGCTGAATCGTTATTTTTTAAAAATTCTTTCATAATGCTTAGATCCACTTTGATATTTTCTATTATCGCACCTGCAAAATTAGAATTCCCATCAATTCCGTCGGTTCCCATTGATGCAATAGTTATTCTTTTTAATTTTTGAGTATTTTTTAAAAGTCTTAATACTAATTCTTGATTTCTTCCGCCTTGTCCTTTACCAGCTACCCTAACTGTGGGTTCTCCTCCTAAAATTAAACATGTGTTTTCTTCTTCTGATACGTTTTCTAGAATTTTTTTAACTACGTCCTTTATTTCACCAAACGTTTGCATTTTGATAACTTTGTACCCTTTAGTTTTGGCTTCTTCTTCCATTGCTTTTAGACAATTATTGTTATTTGCAATAACGTGATTTTCAATTTTGGCTGTTTTTGGAGTTTCTGTTTTTTGTTTATGCAATCCATTACCTAAAATATGTAAAACTTCAATGGGGATTCTTGTTTTTAATCCATATTTTTCTATTACGTTCATTGCGTCTTGATACGTTGTATCATCCATGTATGTTGTACCTGATGCAATTGATGATAGATCATCTTTTTCAACATCTGACATTATCAAACCAATTCCGTCGCATTTCATATTCTCAATTAGTTTACCGCCTTTGATTTTTGATAGGTGTTTTCTAACACAGTTGAATTCTTGAATTGTTGCCCCTGACTTTAACAGTGTGTCTGTAACGTGAACTTTATCGCTAAGTGTAATTTCATCTGGCATTGCAAGTAATGATGATCCCCCGCCTGAAACAAGAAAAATAATTAATTCTCTGCTTTTTCTATTTTCTACAAATTTCATTACTTCTTTTGCTGCTTTTACACTTGTTTTATCTGGCTTAGGATGCCCTGAGTTGAAAATTTGGAATCTCTTACTTTTGACTTTTGCTTTTGTTCCTTTTGGAATGACGATTATTCCACTTTTTATTGAAATAATTGAATTAATTGCTCTAGTCATGGAATCCCCTGCCTTTCCAAATGCCACTGTATGTATGCTGGAATATTTTTTAATATCGAAGATTTTTCCATCTATTTTAATTTCATCTGCTGTGACATAATTTGATATGATGTTCTCCGGATCTGCTGCTTGAAGACCTGATTCTAAAATTTCTAAACAATCTTTTTTCTTTTTTGTAATTGCCAATTCATCAAAATTTTGAATTATCATATGATTTACATCACTGTAAGATATAATAAACAAACCAATGATATTTGTTTTATGCAAACAGTACGCATTCCAAAAGTTATTAATTTTGGAGAAAACGCTCTTGGTGAAACAGAATATCCAAAAAATGCCCTAGTTGTTACAACCGTTCCGCCAGCATTGTCTGACAAATGGTTAGCAAGAATGGGAATTCAGGATTATATGTTATACGACCAAGTAAAACCTGAACCATCAATTGATGATGTCAATACAGTGATTTCACAATTCAAAGACAAAGACCCATCATGTCTAATTGGACTTGGTGGAGGAAGTTCAATGGATGTAGTAAAGTATGCTGCACCTGAGATGAAAAAATCAAAAATCTTAATTCCTACAACCTTTGGAACTGGAGCTGAAATGACTACTTATTGTGTTCTAAAATTTGATGGCAAAAAGAAATTGTTACACGATGACAGATTTTTAGCTGACATGGCTGTAGTTGATTCATATTTTATGAACGGTACTCCAGAACAAGTTTTAAAAAATTCTGTATGTGATGCATGTGCACAAGCTACTGAGGGCTATGACAGCAAACTTGGTAATGACTTGACTAGAACTCTATGTAAACAAGCATTTGAGATTCTTTATGATGCAATTATGAATGACAAACCAGAGAACTATCCATATGGTTCAATGTTATCTGGAATGGGATTTGGTAATTGTTCAACTACACTTGGACATGCTTTGTCCTATGTATTCTCAAATGAAGGTGTACCTCATGGATACTCTTTATCCTCTTGTACTACAATTGCACACAAGCATAACAAATCAATCTTCTATGACCAATTCAAAGAAGCAATGGAAAAACTAGGCTTTGATAAATTAGAACTCAAAGCAGATGTTTCAGAAGCTGCTGACGTCGTAATGACTGATAAAGGACATTTGGATCCGAATCCAATACCAATATCAAAAGACGATGTTGTAAAATGTCTTGAAGGTATCAAATCAGGTAATCTGTAAAAAATTCAATAATTTTTTACTTTTTTTCTATTTTATTGATAAACTGCGAAATTGGCAGCTTGACTAAACCTTTTATGCTAATGATATTCACTTAATGTACTTGGCAGAAAATAAACTCAAATTCGGAATTCAAAACGGATTAAATGTTGCAAGAGCAGGTTACACTGAAGATCAAATTTTAACTGCATGTATTTTGGCTGATAAAACAGGGTATGATTCTATTTTCTATATGGATCACACCAATGTCCCACAATGGAAAAATGCAATTGTACTTGACCCTTGGGTTATGTTATCTGCAATTGCTGCAGTCACACAGAATGTTGAACTTGGTACTTGTGTTACTGATGCCATAAGACGACACCCATCAAATATCGCACTAGCTGCAATTTCCCTTGATCGAGTTTCTAAAGGAAGAGCAATTTTGGGAATTGGTGCAGGTGAAGCACAAAATCTAAAAGAATTCTGTATTCCATTTGAAAAACCAGTTTCAAAATGGGAAGAACAAATTCAAGTTATTCATAAATTATACGAATCAACTCCTGATAACATTGTTAGTTATGATGGTAAATATTACAAATTAGAAGGTGCATGTTTACAAGCACCACCAATTAGAAAACCACGTCCACCAACATACATGGCAGCAGGTGGAAAAAGAACACTTGCAATGACTGGAAAATTA
>JABHXI010000006.1 GCA_018657375.1 Candidatus Nitrosopumilus sp.
GATGCAGTATTTGATGAAAGCGATGTTTGGGCATTATTTATTGTAACATCAACTGCAGAAATTGGAGCAGTTCCATCATTAACAACATCCACAATAATTTTATTTGATTTTAATGACGTAAGGAATGATTCCGACGCCCTTACATTGATTGTACTGTCTCCAGTTACTTTAAAATCAAAAGTAGAAAATGATGATCTAACACCAGATTCTCTTAATCTTGAATAATCAACTTTTACAGTTCCTGAATATTGCTGAATTTGTATATTTTTATCCAAATTTACATAGAAAGTTAAAGAAAAATTTGTACCAGCTAGAGAATTTGTGTTTGTATTAGCATCAATTGCAACGCCTGGACCATCTGAACCTGAAAATCCTAAAGGTAATGCTAATTTTCCTTCAATTCCTGTAATATCCTGAGTTCCCACATTTGCAAATTCTATTGTGAATGGAACATTACTGTCACCATTTTCAACTTCAATTTTATTATTTAGTGTACCAAAATATGCATCCAATAATTTTACATCGCCAAAATCTCTTTCAAATGCTGAATCTCCAAAGTTTCCAGATTCTATTGGTCCATCTTTCCAATCAGCATATGAATTTGTAAAAATAAAAGGTACAAAGCCAATCAAAAATAATATTAATAAAAATTTAGAATTCATTATGCAGTAATCTCCATTGTTGAAGGTTCTTCTCCTTGAAATGCTTTACCATCTTTAATTGTAATAACTTTGTCAACATTTCCAAAATGTTGTCTATCGTGAGTAACAATAACAAAAGTTTGATTAAGGTTTTTTGCCATAGATTTCATCAAGTCAACTATTGTTTGTGAAGTTACTGAATCAAGATTACCAGTTGGTTCATCAGCTAAAACAATTGAAGGTTTATTGATTAAACCTCTTGCGATAGCTACTCTTTGAGCCTGCCCACCTGAAACTTTATTTGCACGTTTATGCATTTGATCTTCTAATCCAACTGATTTTAGCAAATCTATAGCATCTTTTTCAGTAATAGAATTAGTACCGGCAATTTGTATTGGCAATAGTATATTTTCTAAAACTGAAAGATCGCTTAAAAGATTAGAAAATTGAAAAATAAATCCTAATTTTTTATTTCTAAATGATGAGATTTGGTCATCATTAAGAGTTGTAGTATTAATTTCATCAATAAAAATATCCCCATTTGTTGGACTATCTAAAAGTCCAATCATGTTTAATAATGTGGATTTTCCTGAACCTGAACTTCCAACAATTAAAACAACTTGACCTTGCTCAATTGAAAAAGATACGTCATCAAGAGCTTTTACTTTGCTATCCCCATCACCATAAATTTTGGTTAAATGATTAACCTCAAGTACTCTAGCCAGTTCTCATTGCCTCCACAGGTAGTAATTTTGTAGCTCTATACGATGGGTATAATGACGCAATAATAGCCAGAGCAAATGAAGCCAGAGCAGTTTGAACAATTTTTTCTACATTGTAAGTTACTTCAAGGGGTAAACTGTTATTGAATGACATCTTTGTTTCTTTTGCATAAAATGTATAGCCTAATCCAGTTGCAGTTCCAACTCCAGCACCAATTGCCCCAATTAACATACCTTGAAAAATAAAGATTATCAAAATATCCTTTCTTTTAGCACCAATTGCTCTCATTACACCAATTTCTCTAGTTTTTCCATTTACTAGCATCATTTGAATTGTAACAACTGCAAATGCAGAAGACATCATTCCAAAATATCCAATCATGTTAATCATTGCTATACCTGATCTAAAACCGGCAAGCTGTTGTTCAGCTGATTCCTCTATTGTTTCTGCTAAGAAATCATCATTTGGAAATGATGCTAAGAAAAATTCTTTTACTTCAAATGCTTTACTTGGATCGTTTAATTTTACCATAATTGATCCTGTTTGATCTATTCTATCTGTCATATCACGTAATGTATCAATATGAATAACTGCGCTATAATCAAATCCTTGACCGCCAGGTGATTTTGCAATTCCAGAAACAGTGAATCTTTTAGTTTGTTCTTCACCCCATCTATCAATTATCATAACTTTGATATTATCACCAACTACAGCTCCTCCAAGATCATTTGCTACAGTATTTCCTAAAACAATAGAATTTCTTGAGAAAACATAAGTTCCTTCTGTAACAGTTTCATGAACAGTAGATGCTCTAATGTCCATAAATGGATCAACGCCAACTACAGGTATTCTAGTTTTTTCAATTAAATTACCATTTTTTGCAATTTCCATTTCTGCCGTCGATGAAAGCCGCGGTGCCGCTGCTTCAACATATGAAATCCTTTCAAAGAATCTTATAATTGATGAATCAGATTTATCGATATAATCATCCTCATTAGTTACAAGAACATCACCATTTCGATATTCACTAATGTCTCTAACTATTGCATCAAAAAGACCCTGAAATATTACAAAATTTACATGAATTACTAAAATTCCAATTGTTACAGCCAAAATTGCACCATACAAACTACCTCTTTTATTGAATAGCATCCTTTTTGCTAATTTCATACGGTAATCCATAAAATAATAAAAAAAGTCTAACATATAAGATATATTATTCCTAGTGCTAAATTATAGACAATTTTATATGATATTAGTTATTTGTGTATTTTATGGAGGCACTATAAGTGATATAATGGACAATTTTGA
>JABHXI010000058.1 GCA_018657375.1 Candidatus Nitrosopumilus sp.
ATTTTCAGCATGTGATGCAGGGGTTGATCAAATTCATACCACTATTGATGGCATAGGGGAAAGAACAGGCATACCAGCACTTGCAGAAGTTGCAGTAGCACTAACGTACCTGTATAAATCTCCAAATGATTTTAGATTAGATATGTTATTAGATTTATCAAAATTAATTGAAGATTATACAGGAATCAAACCATATGATTCAAAACCAATTGTAGGAACGTCAGCATACAAACACAAAGCAGGCACACATCTTGCGGCAATTTTAAAAAATCCAGCAGCTTATGAGCCAATACCACCAAGATCTGTTGGAAATAGAAGAAGAATAGTATTTGGAGAATTGGCAGGAAAAACAGGTGCAGCCTACTTAATGTCACTATTAGGATTAGAAAAAGATGATTTAGGTGCAAAAGCAGTGGCAGCAGGGCTAAAAAATCTAAGAATGGGTGATCTGATAGAAATTCCACTTGAAGATAGACTTGAAAAAAAGATAATTGAAGATAAATAAAGAGGAAAAACAGGTAAGAAGTATGTCAAAATGTGAAGAATGTGATGCAGAGATATCCTTACCAAGTGATGCACTTGAAGGCGAAATTGTAACATGTCCAGAATGTGGCGCAAGTTTTGAATTAGCAAAAAACGCAGACGGTTTCGATCTAAAGCCAGCCCAAACAGTTGGTGAGGATTGGGGACAGTGACCGATGTTACAATTCTTTATGATTCCATACGTTGGGAAGAAAAATCTCTTTTAGAAGCAGGTAAAAAAAAGAACATCAACATACAGATGGTAGATTGTAAAAAACTATCATTAGATTTAGAAAAAAAGCCCGAAGACTATGGAGTAGTTATTCAAAGATGTGTAAGCTATTATAGAAATTTACATGCAACTGCAGCTCTTGAAGGATTAGGAGTTAAGGTAATCAATTGTTTAAACACAGGAGTTTTTGCAGGAAATAAATTATTTACACATATGTTACTAAAGAAATTCGGAGTTCCAACACCAGATGCCACAGTAGCATTTTCTAAGGATGCAGCGTTAGAAGCATTAGAAACTAACGGATATCCAAAAGTAATAAAACCAACAGTAGGTAGTTGGGGAAGATTAATTTCAAAATTAAATGATAAAGAATCAGCTGAAGGAATAATTGAAAGTAGAGAAACAATGTATCCAATTTATCAAATTCATTACTTGGAAGAATTTGTCAAAAGACCGCCACGAGACATCAGAGCAATTATGGTAGGAGATAAAATAGTTGCAGCCATATACAGAAATTCAGAACATTGGAAAACAAACATGGCATTAGGTGGAACTGCTGAACCGTGCAAAGTAACGCAGGAAATGGAAGAAATGTGCATTAAAGCAAAAAATGCAGTTCAAGGAGACATTGTGGGGGTAGATTTAATGGAAAGTGAAGAAAAAGGGCTTGTCGTTCATGAAGTTAACAATACAACAGAGTACAAAAATACTGTAAGAGTATGCGATGTAGACATACCATCTCTAATGCTAGATTATGCACTAAAAGTAGAAAGATAAAATTGGACAATCATTTCACAGTAACCCCAAAGTTTGCAACAAAGATGTTAGAAAAAGCACTTCAATTGTACACACCGTCACTTAGTGAAAAACCAATGGCAGAATTTTTAGCTGATAAGTGTGATGATTTGGGATTTGAAGATATACAAATTGACGAAGTAGGAAACGTCATTGCAAAAAAAGGAACAGGATCACCACGAATAATGTTATGTGGTCATATGGATGTGGTTCCAGGAAAAGTAAAAGTCAGAACAGAAGGTGATTCACTATATGGTCGCGGGGCATCAGATGCAAAAGCACCATTAATGGCAATGTTATTTGCTGCAGCATCAATTGAAAAAAATCAAGGAACAGTAATTTTTGTAGGGGCGGTGGATGAAGAAGGGAATGCCATAGGGATTAAAAATATCGTAAAAAAAGAAATGAACATCGACTATGCAGTGTTCGGAGAACCAAGTGGGATTAAACAAGTAACAATTGCATACAAAGGTAGATTAGCAATTAATCTAAAAATTAGCGTTCCAGATAGCTCACATGCAAGTGCACCGTGGCTTTCAAAAAATGCAATTGAAGAATCAATAATATTCGTAAAAGAGTTAAAAGAAAAATTGGAAGCAGACCAAGATGGAAAAACTAAATCAATGTTGTTAACGGCAACCATTACTGAAATAAAGGGCGGGACAAGTCACAACATAACACCAAAAGAGTGTGAAACTCTTTTTGACATAAGAATTCCAGTAGATATGAATTGTAAAACAATTGAACAGAAAATTGCAACTTTAGTTAAAGAAATATCTCAAAATAGAGAAGTCGAAGCATTTTATTCAATTTTAGATGAAACTGAGCCATTTGAAGCACCACATAATTCAGCATTAGTTAGAGCATTCACACTAGGAATAATACAAGTAGTAAAATCCAGACCAACTTTAGTTAGAAAAACAGGTACAGGAGACATGAATGTTTTAGGTAGTCAATGGAAAATTCCAGTTGTAACGTATGGTCCGGGGGATCCGCACGAAGCCCACACAATAGATGAAAAGGTTTCAATTGAGGAGTATCTAAAAGGTATAGAAATTCTTAAAGCAACTTTACAGCATTTAAAAAGACTTCATGATAAAAAAAGACAATAATGTTATCGTTTGTAGGTCTGGGAATTTCAGGATTTGAATCCATTCCAGTTGAAGGATTAGAAATAATATCAAATGCAGATATCGTATATCTTGAACAATTTACCAGTCCCATTGGAAAATCAGATGTATGCAAAATTGAAAATGCAATAAAAGGAGAACTCATACATGCAAAAAGATGGCTAGTGGAAGACGGTAAGGAAATTTTAGAAAAGTCAAAAGGAAAAAACGTAGTTTTGCTAGCGTATGGTGATCCGTATATTGCAACGACACATATCGAACTACGAGCAAGGGCAATTGAATTAAAAATAAAAACACGCTCCATACACGCATCATCATCACTGACATCTATGATAGGAGAATGCGGTTTACATTTTTACAAAGTTGGAAAAATTGCAACCATAATGAGTGAAATGAAATCACTCACATATCCATACTATGTAATTTATAAAAACATCGTAGAAGATAATCACACAGTATTATTATTAGAATATAATCAAAACAAAGATTTCTTCTTAGATCCTAAAGACGCACTAAAAGGATTACTGAAAACAGAAGAAGGGCAAGGAAGAAAAGTCCTCACAGAATCAAGTTATGTCATAGTTGCTTCAAGAATTGGTTTTAAAGATCAGTCAATAGTTTCAGGTAAAATATCCAGTCTAGCAAAAATAGATTTTGGAAAACCTCCTCACACAGTAATTATTCCTGGAAGATTACATTTTACAGAATCAGATGCGCTCAAATTATTTGGTCAGTGTCTAGATGAACCATTTGACAATTCTGAAAAAACAGAAAAAATTTCAAAACAAATGATGAAAAAATATGTTCCAATGGTAAGAGAAGCTCTAGAAGAAATCATACCACTTTATAAAAATCAAAAAGAATTTGAAGTGATTTTAGAGAATGCAGAATTATACATTGAGCAGGCAGAGATATTCCTAGACGAAGGTCGAGATGAAAACGCAATTTTGAGCATAGGGTACGCAGACGGTCTAGTTGACGCGTTAAGATTGGCAAAAGGCCTTGAATTTAAAATGTAAAATTATCAATAAATTAAAGAATAGGTCAAAAGGTACAAAGAATATTGGAATTAATTGAAAAAACAATTCTCTCGACAATGTATGTGTGTCAAATTAATGAAAATAACCCTACAGACATAATTAAGAAAAAATGTATGTTG
>JABHXI010000059.1 GCA_018657375.1 Candidatus Nitrosopumilus sp.
CAAATACTCTGCGACGATAAAGGAACTAGAGTTGCAAAAGTAATGGAACTAATTGGTCCAGTAAAAAGACCGTTTGCGTCAGCGACGTCTTTAACAAATAACATAAATAAATTTGTTGGAAAAAAGGTTTTCATGTTTGAGCAATCTGCTGCAACTACACCAAAAAGATTTAGGAGAAATAGAAGATGAACATATTACAAACCCAAAATTGTCCGGAATGCAGATCATCATCGTTAGTTGATGACATGCAGAATGGCGAACTAATCTGTTCTGGTTGTGGAATAGTTGTCGACGATCAGATTGCAGATTGTGGTCCAGAAACAATAAGTTCGAATCTCGAAGATAAAATGAAGCTTGCAAGAGCAACAGGACAAACAACCTATTCTCAACATGATTTGGGAATAACAACTGAGATTTCAATTAGTTCAAAAGACTTTAGCGGTAAAACGATCAACCACGAAGTTAAAAACCAAATGAATCATCTCAGAAAATGGCAACAAAGAGTAAGGGTATCAACACCAAAAGAAAGACGACTTGCAAACGTTTTAGCAAAAATGGGCGAAACATGCGAATCACTTAATCTTTCAAAGAACGTGTTAGAAACTACTTCAATGATATACAGAAATTTAGACGGACACATAGACGTTAAAGGAAAATCAGTAGTTTGTATTACAGCAGCTACAATCTACATGGCATGTAAACAATGTGACGTAGTAAGATCATTAGAAGAAATTTGCCGAGGAATTGTTCCAGGAAAAGATGTTAAATCAAAAACAAAACTTGCAGCAAGATATTACAGAACCATGGTAATGGAAATGGGCTCATTAAAAGCTCCAGTACTAACCATGGACAAATACATCTCAAAGATAGCAAACACAACACAAACCGAGGTTAGAGTAGAAAGGTTAGCCTTGGAAATTGCTGAAAAAACAAAAGATAGCAGCATTTCAGATGGAAAATCACCAAACGGAATTGCTGCAGCGTATCTCTATGTTTCATCAGTACTACTTGGACAAAACATTCTACAAAGAGACGTTTCAAGTGTTGCAGGAGTTACAGAAGTTACTATCAGAAATAGATGTAAAGAGATTCTAACAAGTCATAAACTCAAAATTACATTGAGACCATCTCTGGCCAAATGTTAACACACATCCCCACCCCTTTTCATTTTATTATTAAAAATACCAATTAGGATTAGCTAAATTTCGTCGGTATTATATAGAGAATAAAAAATATTTTAGACATGGTAGTATTAGAAATTAAAGACTTGCACGTCTCAATAGGAGATAAAGAGATCCTCAAAGGGGTCAATCTAAAAACAGGTCCAGGAGAGGTACATGCCATTATGGGACCAAACGGTTCAGGAAAAAGTACACTAGCTTACACACTTCTTGCACATCCAAAATATCAAGTTACCAAGGGAGATATTCTATTAGACGGTGAAAGTATTTTAGAATTAACAGCAGATCAAAGAGCAAAAAAAGGATTATTTTTAGCATTTCAATACCCAACTGAAGTTTCAGGAGTAGGATTTTCTCACTTTCTAAGAACAGCATACAATTCTCTAAGTAAAGCAATGGATGGAGACGACAGAGAAGTATTCATCACAGTAAGAGAATTTCAAAAATATCTTAAGGAAAACATAGCCAAAGTAGGATTAAGAGAAGAATTCCTTTCAAGATATCTCAACGAAGGTTTTTCAGGAGGAGAGAAAAAACGTGCAGAAGTATTGCAAATGGCAGTTTTGAAACCTAAAATTTCAATTTTAGATGAACCAGATTCAGGATTAGATATTGACGCAGTTCAATCAGTAGCTCAAGCAATCAGCAAAGTTTCAACAAAAGATGCAACAGTAATAATCATCACACACTATGCCAGGATTCTAAATTTCTTAGACAAATTAGATTACGTACATGTATTTGCACAAGGCAAAGTACTACAAACAGGGGACTCATCTCTTGCACAAAAATTAGAATCAGAAGGTTATGAGTGGGCTTTAGAAAAATCAGCATAACCAAATTTTAAAAAAAATAAGTTACAAAATTCAAGTACAATTTTCCAAGGATCTCTTAAAAATTGAAAAAG
>JABHXI010000060.1 GCA_018657375.1 Candidatus Nitrosopumilus sp.
AGGGGACTCATCTCTTGCACAAAAATTAGAATCAGAAGGTTATGAGTGGGCTTTAGAAAAATCAGCATAACCAAATTTTAAAAAAAATAAGTTACAAAATTCAAGTACAATTTTCCAAGGATCTCTTAAAAATTGAAAAAGCGCAAACATGAGTTAGAATTAAATAAAAATCAATCAAAGGTTGAGGGAATAAAGAAACCATTAAAAAAATTGCAAAACATTTTGCAACATATACAGCAGTAGTAGAAATCAAACAAGGTCATAAATCTAAAGAAAAAATCACAGCAATGTCAACAGTGAATAAGATGTTTTTTATTTAAATAGGGTTGTAGAAATTAAAAATTATGTCAGAAAGTAATGAACAGTATTTTTTTAATTTCTCGTTTTTTAAAGTTGATCCAAAATGGAGATGGATGGCAGATTTAGCAAAAGAGGAATCTGCGAAAGAAGTAGAAAACATCATAGGCAATTCAAAAATAATGTTTAGATCATATTCAAATTTAGGATTAAGAGACGATACAGACTTTCTATTTTGGTTTGCAGCACCTACAGTTGAAGAAATTCAAGCAGTTATTGAAAAATTATACAAAACAGTATTTGGAAAATACATCATCCCATCAAGAACATATCTGTCGTGTACGAGACCGTCATTATACGTAAAAGACCAAAAAGCATTAGGCTTCATCACAGGTGATAATCCCAAAAAGCATGTCATAGTTTATCCATTTACAAAAACTAGAGAATGGTACCTCCTACCAAAAGAGAAACGTCAAGAAATTATGGATGAGCACATAGCAGTTAGTAAAAAATATCCACAAATAGTACTCAATACAACATATTCATTTGGAATTCATGACGAAGATTTCATGCTAGCATTCGAGGTAGATGATATCAGAGATTTCCAAAATCTAATAATGGATTTAAGAGAAACACAAGTATCAACATATGTAGAAAATGACATTCCAATGATTGTCTGTGTAAAAAAAGACATCATCCCATTAATCACAAGTCTAGGATAAACATCTAAAACAAGATTCACTGATGCAAATCTTGCATAAACATAAATGATGAAATTTCAATAAGTAAAACGTAAATGATGAAATTAAAAGGAGATAAAAATTGAATTACAATAAACTAGGAAAAACAGACATCAAAGTATCAGAAGTGGGATTTGGTGCATGGTCGATTGCACTAGATTGGTGGGGTAAAAAAATCGAAGAGGACGAAGCAAAAAGAATGCTGAAAAAAGCATATGACTTAGGGATTAACTTTTTTGAAACTGGCGACATGTACGGGAAAGGAAAAAGCGAGAGGCTCATCGGAGAGGTTTTCAAAGACATGAGAGACGAAGTTGTAATATCTACAAAATACGGATATGATTTTTCAGAAGTAGAACAAATAGGACACAAGGAATTACCTCAAAAATTTGATGAAGATTTTACTCGAAAGGCATTAAGAGAGAGTTTGAAAAGATTGCAAACAGATCATTTAGACATGTACGGATTACACAATCCAAAATTAAATCACATCAGAGATGATTCAATTTTTAATGTGCTAGATAGTTTTGTTGCAGATAAATCAATTAGCACGTATCAAGTAGCTTTAGGCCCAGCAATTGGATGGACACAAGAAGGCATGGAGGCAATGGAAAGGCCAAATGTAAGTGCAGTTCAAACAGTATACAATATTTTAGAACAGTCACCAGGCAATGAATTAATGAAAAAAGCGGAAGAAAAAGATGTGGGAATTCTAGTTAGGGTTCCAGAAGCATCAGGAATACTAACAGGAAAAGTTAATGCTGAAACAAAAATTGATGAAAAGGATCACAGATCAGTAAGAAAAGGGGAATGGATTAAAGCATCATTAGCAAAAGTAGAAGTTCTAAAACCAATTGCAGAAAGAACAGGTTTAACCATTACAGAGCTATCAATGAAATTCATCATGTCAAAGAAAGGATTCGCATCAGTATTTCCCACAGTGATTAGTGAAGAAGAGATTGTAAATTATGTTGAAATGACTAAAGGGGGATACATCCCAGCATCGGACATGAAAGAAATTGAAGAGATTTACAATACATGGCCATCTTATGAATTAAAAGCAACACCGCAAACAGACTAACTTCCAAATGGATACTCCAATAAATTCAGAAAAAACTATAGAAATCATTGAGAGGATGAAACTAGCCAAAATTGGCAAATATAAAAAATGGCAATCAATAATTAAAAAAATTAAAAATGATCAAGTGCTAAATCCAGAAGAATTGAAATATTATTCAAATTTAACTAGAATTTATAAAAATTCAAGCAT
>JABHXI010000061.1 GCA_018657375.1 Candidatus Nitrosopumilus sp.
ATTAAAAAGAAAATGGATCCAGGTGAACAAGTACGTGATGACATATTTAAAATGACAAAATCAGATAGAGCTAAACGTGGAATTGGAGTTTTGCCAAAAAGTTTGGGTGAGGCATTAGATGAATTAGAAAGTGATAGAAAATTCTTAAATCCAATTTATACTAATGATGTAATTGATAAAATTATTGAATTAGAAAGAAGAGATCAAAGAGAAATTTCAATTAGACCACACCCACACGAATTTTATCTATACTTTGATGTTTAGACCATTCCAGTCATCTGAAAAATAAAATACAATGAAATTATTATTAAACTAAATCCAGATAGGAAAAATATTCCTTTTTTGTTTTCAGATGTAGTGGTTTTGTATAATAAAATACAACCAGCAAGGCCTACAGATAAAATAAAAATGCCTGAAATTACCACATCAAAACTTTGACCTGTAATCAATGGATGGAAAAAACCAGAAAGTAATGCAAAAAATGCAATCAGATAAACATACTTTAGACTTGATAGTCCTTTTGACAAAATATTACTCATTGTAGTTTGTAATTATGGTTATAAAATAAACTTTTGAAGGAAGAAATTTTTAAAATAATCTTACATCATTCCGCCCATATCAGGCATTCCACCCATTCCAGGTGGCATTCCACCCATTCCAGGTGGCATTCCACCCATTCCAGGTGGCATTCCTCCTTCTCCTCCACCGCCACCAGAACTTTGGGTGGCGATTACATCATCTATTCTAAGTAGCATACATGCTGCTTCTGCTGCTGCTGAAACAATTTGAAGTTTAACTGCGAGTGGTTCAATAATATCACTTGATTTCATATTTCCAATTTTTCCTTTCATAACATCGATTCCAGTCCATTTATCTCCTTTTTGCTGTTTAGAACGAAGAACTGTAAGAGTATCAATTGGATCCATACCTGCATTTTCTGAAAGACATAATGGAATTGATTCCAATGCATCTGCAAATTTCTCTGCGGCTAGTTGTTCTCTTCCTTCCAAAGATTTTGCCCAACCTCGTAATTTTGTTGAAGCGTATGTTTCAGGAGCACCGCCACCTGCAACAATTTGTGGTTTTTCAATTACATCTTTTACTACCATTAATGCATCATGTACAGATCGTTCAACTTCATCTACCACTCTTTGAGAACCACCGCGTAAAAGTAAAGTTACAGATTTAGGATGTTTACAGCCCTCAATGAAAACCCATTTGTCTTCTTCAATTTTTCTTTCTTCGACAATTGCTGCACTGCCTAAATCTCTTTCAAATAAATCATCAAGGTTTGTAACAATTCTTGCACCTGTTGCTTTTGCAAGTTTAGTAAGATCACTTTCTTTAATTCTTCTAACTGCAATAATTCCTG
Organism: Candidatus Nitrosopumilus sp.; assembly: GCA_018657375.1. Lineage (GTDB taxonomy): Archaea > Thermoproteota > Nitrososphaeria > Nitrososphaerales > Nitrosopumilaceae > Nitrosopumilus. The sequence goes on from JABHXI010000061.1 coordinate 1,373, forward strand.
CTTTAGCTAGGTAATGCTGTGCCATGTCATCAAGTCCTTTTTGACATAATACTACATTTGCACCAGACCCAATAACTTTGTCAACCATTGTCTTTAGCATTTTATTTTCTTCATCTAAAAATGATTTTAGTTGTTGAGGATTTGAAATGTTAATTTTTGCATCAGTTTCAGTTTTACTAATTTCTAATGCTGTGTTAATTAATGCAATTTTTGCATCACTAATTGTTCTAGGCATACCTCCATGAACAATCTCTTTGTCAAGAACAATACCCTCAATGATAACAGAATCTTTAATGGATCCTCCTGCTTTCTTTTCTACTTTAATATCGTCAATGTCAACATCATATTTTTCACCTTCTTTTTCAGAAACAGCCACTACAGATTTTACAATTATCTCTGCAAGTAAATCAGAATCTTTTCTAACTAGTTTAGTTTGCATTGAAGTTTTTGCAATTTTTGTTAGCATATTTTTGTCAACTGAAGAAATGGTATCTGCAATTTCTTCAAGATATTCTTTAGTTTTTCTTGCAGATTTTTTATATCCATCAACAATAATTGTTGGATGTACATCTTGATCAATTAATAATTCAGCATGTTCTAGTAATGCACCTGCTAAAATAACAGCTGAAGTTGTTCCATCGCCTACTTCATTATCAGTAGTTTTGGAGATTTCAACTAGCATTTTTGCTGCTGGGTGTTGAACATCAATTTCTTTAAGAATGGTAGCACCATCATTTGTAATCGTAACGTCGCCTAGGGAATCAACTAGCATTTTATCCATTCCACGTGGACCTAAACTAGTATGAACAATTTCAGCTACAATTTTAGCTGCTGCAATATTGTTTTTTTGAGCATCTTTGCCCTTGGTTTCTGAACCGCCTTCTTTTAGTAAGACAACAGGCATATTTCCTTTTGAAGTTGCTTGCATACCCATAAGTTGCAAAACTCCAGATTCCCCTTTTATACCTTCCAGATCAAAATTTAAAAAAGATAATCCAACATCGGTGTTTTTAAATTGGGAAAAGTAAATTACTTGACATGGTAAAGTCAAAAAATAAGGAATCTTATAATAAAATATTTACAAAATTAAAAGAACATCACAAATGGTTTGAGAATTCCATACCACTAATTGCTAGTGAAAATATTCCTAGTCCTGCAGTTAGAGAAGCAATTATTTCTGACTTTGGTAATAGATATGCAGAAGGTTGGCCTGGAGAAAGAGTCTATGCTGGCTGTATCTACATTGATGAGGTAGAGTTTGAATGTATGAAATTAGCTAAAAAACTATACAAATGCAAATTTGCTGATGTTAGACCAATCTCCGGTGTAATTGCAAATTTGGCAGTATATTCAGCTTATTCTGATCCAGGAGATATCATGATTGCACCATCCATTCCTGCAGGGGGTCATATTTCACACGGTAAAAAAGAACATTCTGGAACTGCTGGATTAGTTCACGGATTAGAAATTGAGTTTTATCCATTTAATGCTGAAGAAATGACAATTGACATTGATAAGACTAAAGCAAAAATTAAAGACTTAGAGAAAAATAATCGTCTTCCCAAAATGGCAATGTTTGGAGGCTCA
>JABHXI010000062.1 GCA_018657375.1 Candidatus Nitrosopumilus sp.
TGGCTATTATATCTAAAAACTATCTATATGTTTAATTTTTTATATTAAAATTAATTATATATTAAGAAATAATGTAATATACTTTAACATTGATTATTGCTATGGTATGACATGAGCTATTGTGTGGAATGCTACGACCCTGCAGATGTTTGTTTCTGTGAATTGGAGAAAGTGATTCTTAGCGAATACATTGACGGAATGAAAGAATGTTCGGACTTGAAATGTTATTGTAAGAAACACATTCCCCAAAGGTGATTTTTTGGATACAAATCCAAAATTCACTAACTGCATATTTTGTAATATGTCGTTTGATAATTGTAATTGCAAATGCAGTTATTGTGATCAAAGGGACGCATGTGAATGCGTGTTGTTTGACTCCATGACCGGTGGATGAATTACAATACTGTACAAGTTTTAAGAAATATCCTGTTCACCTTTTTATTTTATAATCACATAAGATAATTGAAAGCCAATACTGCATTTATTGTAGTAACTCCACATCGTGTTACTGGTGTAAGCATACCTGCTACATTATGTAAAGGGCGTAGATAATTGGCTTGATTTTTATTTTGTTAACAATTTAAAAAAATACTGAACAAATTTTAATTATAATTTACACATAATTTTAATATCTTACAAGATAATTATGTGTTGAAAACATCAGACGGGTAATGAAAATTGAAATAAAATTTCGTTTCATCATTATTTCAATTTGAATTATCTATCTTATGACGATTTTAATTATGATATATTTAATTTTTAAATAATATATTTCCACAAATAATTTTATGATTTTTTAAACAAACTTGATAGAAATAAACGGTGTCAAATTTGATATGCCGTATTTTTAAATCCGTTATCGTATTACGGCGTACTGTGAATTGTTTCCATTGGAGCAACATGGTGTTTATGATAATGCCTTTTCTAATTACTTTCTAGTCTAACCTTGATAACCCGAACTTCCACAACTCCCGCAACGATTAACATGTTTATCGAATCTTAATTCTCCACACTTGACACATCTAGTAAAAGCCATGTTATTTAATCATCATACCCCAGATAATCCTTTCTTGAAGAAACACCTTTTGTATAAGATCTAATGATGTGATAAATAGATCTTAACCATGTGGGATTTGCCATATCACATCCATGTATTTTGATTTAGATAAGAATTTTGTACTTAATCGTGCCTGTAAAATATGATTAATTAACAAAATTGGTACGATTTAGTACATTCTTTTATTCCTCATTTAGAAATTAGATCTTAATGCAAATAGGAATTTACGGTTCTAACACACATGATACTGCTTCAAAAACTATTAAAAAAATATTGGATGATTCTGATATTGAATCATTTAACATTACGAAATCTAAAAACAAGCATGCTGACTGTATAATTGTTTTAGGCGGAGATAAGGGTGTCAGGAATTATTTTCATAGAACTTTTGATTCTACTTCTCCCGTATTGGGCATCAATGAAGGCGAAGCGAGTGGATTCTTGGCTCAAATTGAACTTCGAGAATTTTCTTCTTTTGTAAATGTTTTAAAAAAACAAAACTTTACTGTTGAAGAAGTTCCTAGACTCGGTGTTAAAATTGACGGAAAAAACGTCTATCCTATTTTAAATGATGTAGCTGTCTTTGCATCAAAAAGTGCAATGTTGATGGAACATACGTTACGGGTTAACGGTGATGAGGTTTGGCACGATAATAGTGATGGAATAATTATATCCACCCCAATTGGCTCTTCTGCCTATTCTATGTCTGTTGGAGGACCTGTGTTGTTCCAAGACTCTGCCGTCTTTGAAATTATTTCTGTAAACTCTCTTGATGTCACTAGACGCCCAATCATTGTTTCTAATTCTAGCTTTATTGAAATTGATGATATTTCTGCAAGATTGCACTGTGAAGTTATTTTGGATGGATTGGATAGGTATAATGTTAAAAAAACTGTTGAATGTTCGAAGTTTATTCCGCCCGCAAAAATCATTCGTCTCAAAAAAGACACTACTGGAATTTCTGCATTGGCAAAAAAAGTCCACCTTGCTGAGGATTTACTCAGCATGCCTCCTAGCTCTAAATTATTATTAAAAACTTTGGAGTACGAGGGGGAATTAACACAAAAAGATTTGGCAAACAAAACATTACTTCCTGATAGAACCGTTCGTTTAGCCTTAAGTCATTTATTGAAAAAAGGATACGTCAAAAAGAAAGTCTCTATTCGTGATGCCAGGCAAAAAATTTACAAAATTTCTAAAATTGAATAATCTGTGAGATTCTGTGCTTTTGATATTATTTTTCTGATGATGCCTTAATGAATGCTGAAAATACTTTTTCTGGAAATCCAGGCCTGCTGTTGAATTCTGGATGAAATTGTACGCCTATGTAGAATTTGTGTGATGGAATTTCTAATATTTCCATTCTTTTTCCATCGTCACTATTAGCTGAAAATATCAATCCATTTTTTTCAAATTCTGGAATGTACTCTTTGTTTATTTCATATCTGTGTCTGTGACGCTTGTTGATTTTTCTTGAATTGTATATCTTTTCGGCATTTGTTTGTGATTGAATCATCACTTCATTTGCACCTAATCTTAGGGATCCTCCCATGTCTGAAATGTCTTTTTGTTCTGGAAGTAAATCTACCACGGGATTTTTTGTATCTGCTTTAATTTCTGTAGAATTTGCGTCTTCTAAATTTAAAACACTTCTCCCAAATGCAATCGCTGCTAATTGAAATCCAAAACATATTCCGAGATAGGGTATGTTTTTCTCTCTTGCATAATTTGCCGTTTTAATAATTCCTTCTGAACCTCTTGTTCCAAACCCTCCTGGAATTAAAATTCCATCATAGTTTGATAATTTGTCATAGTCTGTTATTAATTCTGAATCTATCCAATCGATGTCTATTGACTTTCCAATCTCCGCTCCTGCATGTTTCAATGCGTGATTTACACTAACATAACTATCTGCAAGTGTAACATATTTTCCAACCATTGCAACTTTTATTTTTTGATCATCGTGATTGACCATGGTTTCAGCAATTTTATTCCATTTGTCCCAATTTGCTGATGCGTTTACCATTCCAACTTTCCCAAATTTTGTAAATATCGAATCCATTATTCCTTGATCATACAACATTTGAGGAACTTCAAAAATTGATTTAGCATCGTGACAAGATAATACGTCATTTGTTGTAACATTGGTAAACATTGCAATTTTTTTCTTAGTCTTTTCTTCTAATGGCTTTGAACACCTAACTGCTAAAAAGTCTGCTTGAATTCCAATCCTTCTTAATTCTTGAACGCTATGTTGTGTAGGTTTAGTTTTTTGTTCTCCTACCACATCTAGCGATGGTGCTAATGTGACATGTACAAAAATTACCCCTTGTGGGCCTTCCTCTACTCTCATTTCCCTTAATGCTTCCAAAAATGGAAGTGATTCGATATCGCCTACTGTTCCTCCGCATTCCACGATTAAGAAATCAAGTTCTTCATCTTTAGCAACTTTTCTGATCCTGTTTTTTATTTCGTCTGTAACGTGAGGGATTATCTGTACGCATGCCCCAAGATATTCTCCTTTCCGTTCAGCCTCTATTACTGAAGAATATACCTGGGCTGTTGTAATGTTGTGGCTTTTTAGAATATCCTGATTAAGAAATCTCTCATAGTTTCCAATATCCATGTCGCATTCCCCTCCATCCTCTGTGACAAAGACTTCCCCGTGGGCAATTGGATTCATGGTTCCTGCATCATAATTTAGATACGGGTCTATTTTGATACATGATACTTTTTGATCTGATAATTGTAGCAGTTTTGCAATTGATGATGAAGTGACTCCTTTTCCAAGGCCTGACATTACACCACCTGTAACAAAAATAAATTTGGTCTGCACATTAATGAATTAAACATCTAGTTTTTGTATGTTTTGTCTATTTCTAGTGTAACGATTACTGTTGACGTGTTTCTTTTTTCAAACTTTTTGTAAATGAAGTGATTTTTGATTCTAATTGCGTTGGCTTTGTTTTTTCAATTAATTTCAAGTATGCGCTTCCTACAATTACTGCATCTGCCCCTGCTTGGATGTATTTTTTTACATCATCTGGTGTGGATACTCCAAACCCTATTCCTACTGGAATTTTTCCCTTTGTCTGTTTTTTCACATTTTTAATTGCTTTCAACGTATAATTCTTGATCTCTGTTTTTACACCTGTTGTGCCAAACACCGCAACAAGATACAAAAACCCTGTTGACATTTTTGATATTTTTTCTATTCTGGAATTACTTGTATTCGGTGATATCAAAAATATTGTATCCATGTTATTTTTTGCAGCTTCAAGATATTCTTTCGATTCTTCAATTGACATATCTGGAAGAATGAACCCATCTATGCCTGCTTTTTTTGCATCTGAAATAAATTTTCCATATCCTTTGCGATATATGATGTTTGTATATGTCATCAACACTAACGGAACCTGTGTTTCTTTTCTAATTTTTTTTACAATGTTAAAAAATTTAGAAATATTGGTTCCTTTTTCAAGTGATACAGTACTAGCATTTTGAATAACTGGTCCATCTGCCAGAGGATCTGAAAATGGAAATCCCAATTCAATGATGTCTGTTCCCCCTTTTACTAAGCCTCTCACTGTAGAAATTGTAGCTTTTTCATTTGGAAATCCTAGCATAATGTATGATATCAGTGCTTTTTCCTTTTTTATTTTTAATTCCTCAAATTTTTCTTTGATTCTAGACATTTTCTAACCTAATTATCTTAAATTTTACATTAAATAAAAACTGTTTATTCTAAGAACAGTCCTCAATCAAATTATGCCATGTGGTACTACTTGGATGCTTTTTGATTTTCTATTACTTGGATTTATACTATCCATATTGGATCTATCTAAGTGATGTCTCTTCGTTGTAAAGTTTGTAATGCTAGTAAGAGCACAACTAAAGTAAATTCTAACCTGACTTGGGAGTGTTCAGTTTGCGGTAGCTTACTTGATCCTCAAGGCCGTATATCTTCTGCATAGTTCATTTTACAAAATTATTATTACAAAAATATGTGGACTGTTTGATGTTTTTCTTGTTGTTTTATCTAGCAGGTCTCTTGTAAGATCTTTCTTTAACTGTACCTAGTATTGCAGATGTGTTTTCAAACCTTCTGCCTACTTCCTCTTTATCTTTTTCAGATTTTTGTCCATCCTCAATTATGAACACTTTCTTAGCAACGGTTTTCTCTTTATCAGTATCTTTTTTATAAATAATATTGATCCCTGAAGGCATTTGACCTTCTTTTACAATTTTCTTTTTTTTGGGTTTATTGCCATCATTTTGTTTTTTTTGTGACCAACTAATGTTGTTTACATCCGACGATGAGGATTTTTCAATATTATAATCTCCTAACGACTTTGTCATAATTATCAGTGTTATCTCTAGTTAACAAATGTACTGAAAGCATTCAATTTTTGAAATTATCTAATTAACACTAAGATTGCAGATAATAATACGACCACCCCAAACCCTCCAATCATAGCAATTTTTGCATTATCCATTTTAATATACAATTAAAATGAACATTTTGGTAGTATTTTACTTCTTTTTGATATTATTCCTAGTGTCTAATTTTAATAAATTAGAACTTTTATTTTTGATCACACTTAATTATTTTAAATTTAATTAAATAGCAGTGTCAAAATCTCTCATACTTGGAATGATAACTGCATTGGGAATTATTCTTTATGCCCTGACTATGAATCAGTAACATTTTATTTTTTGTATTGGAATAAAATTACCATGCATGAAACTGACAAGATTTTAGAAAAACTAAGTCATAAATCCAGTTAGTTTCTAGTGCCAAATAATTTATTCTAAATAATTCTTTAACTGTTTATTTTTTTCATATTTTTTTTGATAATTGTTTTACACTCTTTCTAATTCACATTGATAACTTGTAATTTTATAATGATGTAATATGATTCTAGAATTAATATTTCATAATACTTTATTTGATGTTTTTCTATAGAATGGGTTAAATCTGATTAATGTTTAGTATACATATGAAAATTTCAAAAAACATATTGCAACTATTGCATGAACAAATTGGCATTGAAGCAAATGCTTCCAATTATTACCTGTATGTCTCATCCTGGTGTAAGGTAAACGGATATGATGGCGCATCATCATTCTTCCAAAATCACTCTACCGAAGAAAGAGCACACATGTTAAAAATAATTCAATATCTGAATGATCTAAAAATTGATACCGTGATACCTCAAATTCAAAAACCCTCCCAGAAAATGAAATCACTTGAGCAAGCATGTAAGATTTCACTAGACAATGAAAGAAAAGTTAGCCAAGCAATTCATAAAATAATCAATACAGCACAAAAAGAAAATGATCACAGAACTAACTTTTTCTTAGAGTGGTTTGTACATGAACAAATTGAAGAAGAGGACTTGTTTGAATCAATACTTCAAAAATTCGACGTTATAGGCAGGGATAAACTTGCCATACATGAAATTGACAAGATTTTAGAAAAACTAAGTCATAAATCCAGTTAGTTTCTAGTGCCAAATAATTTGTTTTAAATAATTCTTTAATTGTGCACGTTCTTCATATTTTCATTATGACTAAAGTTATTTTATTTGATATCGGGGGTGTTTTGATTAATTGGAAAGATGAGTGGCTATTTGAAGAAATATCTAAACAATTACAAATGCCATTTCAAAAAATAGAATCTAAATTCAATGCTAATCTTTGCAGTCTTTTTGAATCTAAAATTAACGAAAAAGAATTTTGGAATCTCGTTCTTGGATATGGTGATAAAATTGATCATAAAATAATTAGTAAAACATTTTTAAAAATGTCTAGCATAAACTATGATTTTCTAAATTTTGCTAAATCATTAAAGACTGATGAAAATCATATTGGTATTTTATCTAATTTAACACCTGATACTTCTACATGCATTCCGCACTCTTTGCTAAACGACTTTGATTATCTATTTTATTCAAATTCTTTAAAGATGTCAAAACCTCATGCCGAGATATATCAACATGTATGTGGCAAAATTCCTTCAAAGGATATTTTATTTATTGATGACAA
>JABHXI010000063.1 GCA_018657375.1 Candidatus Nitrosopumilus sp.
AAAAACATCTGAGGGACTATCTCGTAGAGATTTTCTAAGATTAATGGGTGCCGCAGGCACAGGTTTAGCTTTTGCTCCTTTTATCCCGTTTGGCGACTTTATGCCAAATCCTAATCAGGCATCATTAGAAAAAGTTCCAGTAATTTTACCTGACGGAAGTCATGCAAATATCAATACATATGAAATTAATTCTGCACAAGTTATCACATACCCTTCTACTGGCGATGCTGCACTTGATGCAGAGGCATTTCGTAAATGGCAATTCATTAGACTTCCTGAGGAATTAGGTGGCGCAAAAACTGACACATCTAGTCTTCGTGTATATAGTATGATTTGTCTTCATCTTTGGTGCTTATGGAAATATTGGCCAGAGGATGGAAGAAAAAGAGGCGAATGTCCTTGTCATGGAAGCATGTATGATCCAGCAACCGGAACAGCTTTTGCTGGACCTGCATCAGTACAAGCTTCCCCATCAAATACATTACCTGAATTAAATGTGGAAATTGACTCAGATGGATTTATTTTTATTTTACCGCCTAAATTTGACGCAAACAGTAATGGAGTAATTGGATATGGCCGTTTCACTTAGCAGAAGAACGGGCATAGTGGCCCTGCTGTATTGGATTTGGGATGGCGTAGACAGAACTATTTTTACCGCAATCAAATTTTCTTTCCCTGCAAGATTTGTAAGTCCGTTTGGATTTTTAGGAATGCTTACATTTACTGTTTTTATTATTCTTGGAGTTTCAGGAGCTCTGCTAATGTTTTACTATCAACCAATTTTAGATAGAGCATGGGACAGTGTTGAATTCATTAATGATGAAGTGCCATTCGGTTTTCACATTAGAAACATTCACTATCACGGTTCTAATGCAATGGTCCTTCTTGCTGTTCTTCACATGTATTATCAATACTTTAGCGGAAGATACAAAATTAGAAATGAAATTTTATGGATGACTGGTGTAATTCTTGGAGTTGTTACAATTCTTGAAGCGTTTACCGGTTACGACGTAATATTTAGTGAACGGGCGGAACTTGCGATTAGTATTGCGGCGTCGCTGACAACCTCCATCCCTGTGGTAGGGCCGACGATTAGAGACGCGGCGTTGGGCAGTGGATTCTCCGATTTTGTTCTAAGGTTTTATGCACAGCATGTGTTCTTGCTACCTATTGTCATGCTTGGATTGATGGCAGTTCACTTCCCAAGATTCCTAGTATTTGATGTCCCAATGGTTATGGCAATTGGTGGTGCTATTTTGATCACCGGTGGGGTTTTCCCAATTGACATGGGATTCAAGTTTGAACCTACGGTGCCTCCAGGAGTAACTGTGCCAGAATGGTATCTTACTGGAATTTACGCTTTTATGAGGACTCAATATGACAAGTTTGTTACAGGATTACTGTGGCCGTTAGTGTTTATCGTAGCTCTTGTACTGATTCCATTCCTTGATAGATACAAGAAATTCTCATGGAGAGATAGACCGATGGTTACTGCATTTGGTATTACCAGTCTTGCACAAATTATGGTCACGACTTACTGGGGATTCTACATTTCTCCAGACGTATCCATTCCGTTAGTAGAACGTTTGGTAATTGATCCGTTGTTCTTCTATGGAACTATGATTCTACTGGTTCCGTTAGGATTTGGATTTACGTACATGATGATTAAACTTGCAAATGAGGCCGAGAGAAAATCAAAACTTGTAAAAAGTACTGGTCCACAAAAAGTTGCAACTATCAATCTTTCTGAAAAATGGATCAATTGGTTACTTGTTGCACTCTTAGCATTCCAAGTGTTCCTCAATATTGCAGCATACAATGCGGCTTTAACTGGAATGAAGAATATTTCATTGTTCTTAATTGGAATTATCTTGTTGGTATTTGCAGCATTCTTCCACATCTACAGATATGCAATGAGTCAACAAAAGAATGCCCCACCACCTGCACCTGTAAGAACTGTGGAAGACTTGCCTGAATTATCTGAATCAGAAACAGTTCCAGAAATAACTGGAGATTCAACTAGTGAAGCATCAAAACTTTCAGATGATGACACTTCTGAAGAAAAACCAAAAGAGTTAGCACCTACAGTTCCAACATCCGCAACCAAAGCTGAATCAGATGTTGGAAATAATGATTCTAAAGATCTTGCAAAACCTTAATCCTAAAAAATCTAAAGAAGCTTTATAAGAACTTGGAAGATTTACAAAAATTATGAGTGCTCCTGCATCAAGTCATGCATATGGTATTGGTGTAATTGCGCTAATTATTGGAATGGGTGCTGTCATTGTATTTTATACGTCGTTTTGGCTTCCTGAATCTTTAGAAAAACCGTCAGTTGATATACATATTTTGGAACCTACTGAAAACTTTCTGATTAGTATAGCTGAAGGTGCCGCAACTGAGGGAAATCCTAGCTATGTCCCAAACAGTCCAAAGATAACTTTGACCATAGATAATCATGTTATTTGGATGAATGATGATGTCACTCCACATACTGTGACGGCAGATCATAGACATATGGATTCGTTCAGTGGTGAATTTGGTTCTACAGGAGTCGTAATGCCTGGGGAATCATATGAGTTCATATTCACTGAACCTCAAGAATTGCATTATCACTGTGATCCACATCCGTGGATGACCGGATCTTTAATTGTTGAGAAAAGCAGATTTTAGTTAGAATATTTTGCAAAAATTATTTTACTTTCAATTTCCTTATGCTGTTCAATTATTGATACTCTGAATTTTACTTCGTGTTCTTGTTTGGGCTCAAATTCAATTGTTGCTGTGAACTCTGCTTTGTTTTCAGGCATAGTGTCTTTATTGATAAATAACCTTGAAACGTGCTGTGAGATCTTTTTTTGATTGTATGATTTGTAGATGATGTGCTCATTTGAATCCAATATTGTTGTATTTACTACTACTCCATCATATCGTCCTGGATATGACACCGTAACTGTTCCAGTAATTTCTGAATTTTGACGAATATCCTTTGAATCTAATTTAAATTCCAAATCACCCATATACCAATTTCCTTGTTGTTGTGAATAAATAATTTGTTAAGTGGGCCCAAAGGGCTTCGATCCCTTGACTTTTGGATTAGAAGTCCAACACGCTATCCATGCTGCGCCATAGGCCCAGAAACCTCCCAATTAATTGCCGTTTTAAGGGTTTACAGCCATTTTTTATTGTGGCTCTCTCTTTCCATTTTGAATAAAAATTGCTGAGCATATCCGCAGAACGGGCCAAAATAATTTACAATTTTTTCATGAAGTATTTCATATTGTTTTTGCGTGATTGTTTTTGTTTCTATTTTAAATTCATTTGAATAATATTTTTCTAAAATTTTAATCATCCATGTGTCTAGTGGAAATGCTTCTAATTTATTCAAGGAAAATAATAATATGCAGTCTGCCACTTTATTTCCTACACCTGGGATCAAACACACATTTTTTTTTGCTTCTTTATAATCACATTTTTTTAAATATTCGAAATCTATTTTTTTTGAGAAAACCATTTGTGCAGCTTGCTTTATGAACGGGGCTCTGTATCCCACTCCGCATTTTTTAATTTCCTCTATTGATGCCTTTGCAAGTTTTTCTGGTTTAGGAAATAAAAAAAATTCTTTATTTTGTATCTGTACTTTCACTCCAAATTTTTCAGTTATTTTTTCTAGACTGTTTTTAATTTTTTGAATATTGGAGTTTGATGAAATGATAAAAGAAATCATGCATTGAAATGGATCTTGTTTGAATATTCTTAGCCCCTCGTACTGTTTTATGGCTTTTTTTACTGTTTTATCCTTTGAAATTGATTTCATTATTTCTTGCATCTTGTCATTTTTTCTAAAAAAATCTGTCTTTGAATTTTTAATTGATTTGATGCCTGCATTTTTATTTATTTTTAGTATGTCTTGACCGTTTATTCCATACCAGTCATATCCACATCTTTTCCAAAGAAAGACTTGACCACTATTTA
>JABHXI010000064.1 GCA_018657375.1 Candidatus Nitrosopumilus sp.
TCAATTTCAGATTCTGGGAAATATCCTGCTACTGCCATATTAGAAAACAAACCAGGAGCAGCATGTCCTTTTGATAAAACTAAACGATCTCTGTCCTCCCATTGTGGATTTTGAGCATCAAATTTCAAATGTTTGTTAAACAAACAACCCAAAATTTCAGCCATGGAAAAAGAGCCGCCAGGATGACCGGAACCTGCTGTATTAGTTGCCTTGATTACTAATTTACGAGCTCTTAGAATATTTTTTTTTATTTGATAATAGTTAAGACCCATCTGGAACGTATCTCTATAAATCGAATAAAAATCTACTTCTGTAAAATTTTAATTTGATCGCAATTATGTCTAATTATGGAAATTAAAGATGAAATTCCAATTGTGCTTTTTGATGATCAGTGTTATGTTTGTATAAAATTTGCAACAATTGTAAATTTTTTGGCTAAAGGTAAAATTACAATGGTAGGGCACTATTCAAATTTTGGAATAAAAATTAGAAATGAACTTTTAGATGAATCAGCATTAGAGATGTTTTGGTTTATTGATGAGAAAAGGGCAAGTGGGGGAAGAGCTGCATTATTTCCACTAATTAAAGCAATTTTTTCTACAAAATCAAGAAAAACAAAATTTGCTCAAATGGATAACATCTGTAGCGATGATTGTAAAAGTGCCAAAGCAGTATTTGTTAGATCATTTACACTAATTACAAATAGTAAAAAAATCGACTTATAGAAAATCTAAATAATGCTTTAAAAAACATGATTTTATCGTGAAGATTAAAACTGAGAATTCCAGTAAAAGAAAAACAGAACTTCTATGTGGATTTGTGTTAGAAGATTCTAACAAAGTTCTAGGATTACCAAAATTTGATACAAAAACATCATCATCTATCAATCAATCTCTAAAAGATATGAACGGTAAACTAGGAAAATTAGCAATCATTCCAGTTCCAGGTAAAAAACAAGCTCAAAGAATACTTCTTGCAGGTATTGGTAAAAAAGAAAACTTAACACAAGATACCATAAGATTTGTTTCAGGTAAAATTGCACAGAAAACTAGGGAATTAAAATTAAAAGAGTTTTCAATTATAGTGCCACCAACTTTTGTAATGGATTCAATTTCATCAGTTTCTCAGATTATAGAAGGTGCAAAAATGTCATTATACAAATTTGATAAATTTAAAGCAGAAAAAGTGGATAAAACGCCAGATATGACAATCATAGTTTCTAAATCAAATAAAATCTCAAAAGCAATTAAAATTGCCGAAGCTGTTGCAGAAGGTGCAATATTTACTAAAAGTGTTGCAAATTTACCACCAAACGAATGTACTCCTACAACACTAGCAAATTTTGCTAAAGATATTTCTAAAAAAAATAAAATGAAATGCACTATAATTTCACAGCCGGAATTAAAGAAAAAAGGTTTTGGAGGAATTACAGCAGTAGGCAAAGGAAGTAAAAACGAGCCTAAACTAATCACCATAGAGCATAATCATGGACCTAAAACTCAAAAACCAATTGTTCTAGTTGGAAAAGCTGTGACATTTGATACGGGAGGAATTTCATTAAAACCAGGTCAAGGCATGGACGAAATGAAATTTGATAAATGTGGGGGTTGTACAGTTTTAGGAATTATGAAATCAGTTTCAGAATTAAAATTACCAATTAACGTAGTAGGAATTATCCCATCGGTGGAAAATATGCCGGGAGGAGAGGCATACAGGCCGGGAGATATTATAAAATTATACAATGGAAAAACTGCAGAGATTCTAAATACAGATGCAGAAGGTAGATTGATTTTAGCAGATGCATTAGCATACGGAGAAAAACAATACACTCCAAAAGCAATTATGGATTTTGCTACTTTAACAGGAGCATGTATAGTAGCATTAGGAAATAACGTAGCTGCAATCGTATCAAACGACAAACAGCTAACAAAAGAAATTACAAATTCATCCAAAACTACAACAGAAGAAGTTTGGGAATTACCATTAACACAAGACTATATGGACATGATAAAATCAGATGTGGCGGACATTAAAAATGTCGGAATAGGAAAAGCAGCAGGAACTATCACAGCTGCTGCATTTTTGAAAAGTGCAATCAAAGACACGCCATGGGTACATTTCGATATTGCGGGAGTTGCATGGACTCAGGGAGCAGCTACAAAACAAAAACCATACAATCCAAAAGGAGCTACAGGTTTTGGAGTAAGACTGATTTTAGATTATTTGCAAAAATTATAAAATTAATAACCCCTGCTATTTCTATCAGGTTTGCTAACATTTGGATTTCTCCAGCCATGTTTTTCCATCATGTGATTTAGTAATCGGATGTCATTGTCAGATTTTTCTCCACAGACGCTACAATTTGGCATTGAAATCAATTCAATCCAAGATTGTGGATATTAAAAGATTGATTAATAATTGAAAAATGCCAGCACTATTGCTTCCCAACAGCTCTCGCATGTTAGTAACACAATAGCGCTATCAGGTTTGACTTCTAAGTTCGGAATGGGATTAGGTCGCACCCTGACGCTATGGCCGGCTTGAAAACTGTTCAATAATTCTTATCTATTAAGGTAACGAAATATTTCAAATCAACTCAAAATAGGTATAAAGCAAAGAAAATATCGAATTACAATCATGACACACAGAGTTGCAGTACTGGATCAGGATTTATGCCAGCCACAAAAATGCGGATTAGAGTGTATAAAGTATTGTCCAGTTAACAAATCAGGTGCAGAATGTGTTACAATTAACGAAGTATCAAAAAAAGCCCAAATTGATGAGGATATTTGTAACGGGTGTGGAATATGTGTCAAAGTATGTCCATTTGATGCAATAACAATTGTAAATTTAGCAAGTGAATTGGCTACAGATAAAATTCACCAATATGGAACAAATTCCTTTAGATTATACAAATTACCAACTCCAAGAAAGGGAGAGGTTGTAGGATTATTAGGCAGAAATGGAATGGGAAAAAGTACTGTAGTTAACATACTTTCTGGAAAATTAAAACCAAATCTTGGAAGATACGAAGATCCGCCAGAATGGAATGAAATTTTTAAACATTACAGTGGAACAGAATTAAAAAATCATTTTCAAAAAATAGAACGAAATGAAATTCGTGCTTCAATAAAACCGCAACAGATTCATCGTCTTGCAGAAGCGTTTGATGGGACAGGAAACGAATTACTTGAGAAATATGATGAACGAGGGGTAACAAGAGAATTAGTTAGAGAATTAGGATTACAAAATTCCATGGAAAAAAGTTTGAAAGAACTTAGTGGAGGAGAACTACAAAGAATTGCAGTTGCTGCAGCTGCATCAAAAGATACAGAGTTTTACTTTTTTGATGAGCCATCATCATACAATGATGTATATCAAAGAATAGGGGTTGCCAGAGTAATACAAGGTTTAGCAAAAATTGGAAAAAGCGTGATGATTGTAGAACACGATTTAACATTACTTGATTTTCTTAGTGATTATATCGAAGTCTTGTATGGTGAACCAACAGCATATGGAATCGTATCAAATATCCTATCAACTAAAATTGGAATCAATGTTTTTCTTGACGGATATTTACCAAATGAAAATGTCAGGTTTAGAGATAAAAGATTCTCCATGGATGTATCATCATCATCTACGGATATTTTCCAAGAAGGTAGCGATGTTGTAATTTATCCAAAACTTGAAAAGAAATTTGATTCATTTTCAGTAGCAATTGAGCCGGGAAAAGTACGAAAGGGCGAAGTTTTAGGAATAATGGGTGCAAATGCACTTGGAAAAACAACCATGATGAAAATGATTGCAGGTGTGGAAAAACCAGATAGTGGTTCAATTGATAAAAAAATAAAGATAGCATACAAGCCACAATACCTGCAAAATGATAGTGATGTCGAAGTGATAGCACTTTTAGAAAAAGCAAGCGGAGGGCCTATCGAAGGAAGTCAGGAAGAAGAACAAATCCTAGATCCGTTAAAAATTAGAAAATTATACAATAAATCAATAAGAAATCTATCAGGGGGGGAACTACAGAAAATTGCAGTTGCATCATGTTTAATTCAAAAAGTAGATCTATATGCACTAGATGAGCCTTCAGCATTTTTAGATGTAGAAGATAGAATTGCAGTTGGGAAATTTTTACAGAAATTTGTTCGCTCCTATGGAAAATCAGCAATCGTTATCGATCACGATTTACAATTAATGGATTTAGTATCAGATTCAATGATAATATTTGAAGGAGAGTCAGGAAAAGCAGGATTAGCTACACCGCCAATGCCAAAACCTGAAGCAATGAACAGATTCCTAAAATCATTAGATATGACATTTAGAAGAGATGAAAAAAGTTTGAGGCCCAGAGTAAACAAAATAGAAAGTAGATTAGACAAAGATCAAAAATTATCTGGGAATTTCTACTACAAACATTGACTCGAATGCTAAAAAATTCATTAGAAAATGTATTGACATCAGAAGAAAGTGATGAATTAATTTCAGCGTTTGATCAGATTGGAAATATCATCATAGTTAGAATACCCGAATCACTACTATCGAAGAAGAAAATTATTGGCGAAACATTACTTGATCAAGTAAAAATTGTAAAAAGTGTATTTTATCAATCTTCACCTGTAGAAGGAGATTTTCGTACAAGAAATCTGGAGATTCTTGCAGGAGAAGACAACACAGAAACAGAATACAAGGAATTTAATTGTAAATTTATCGTAGATGTTGCAAATGCATTTTTTTCACCACGTCTTTCAACAGAAAGAGAAAGAATAGCTGAATTAACTCAAGAGGGAGAAACAATGGTAAACATGTTTGCGGGTATTGGCATGTTTTCAATAATGGCTGCAAGAAAGAAAAAATGCACGGTATATAGTATTGATTTGAACCCAGTAGCATCAAAACTCTGTGAGAAAAACACGGCATTAAACAAACTTGCTGGTAAAATAATTTCAATTAATGGTGACGCATCAAAAATCATCCAAGATCAATTAATCAATAAATCAGATAGAACGTTAATGCTATTACCAGAAAGATCAGATGAATTTTTAGATTCAGCAATAAATGCAACAAAGAGTGGAGGGATTATTCACTATTATTCGCACATGCATGCAGATAAAAAATCAGAAGCTGCAAAATTGAGTGAAGAACATTATCTAAAAACAACATCAGTTAAATCAGAAATTCTGGGTTCAAAAATTGTAAGAGCGGTAGGTCCCAGATATTATCAAACAGTAGTGGATGTAAAAATTACTAAATAGGTGAATCATCAGACGACGTAATTGTTGCAGATGTAGGTTGTTTTGTTGCAACTACATATCCAATCCAAGCAATCATTGCAAGAATACCACCAACCGCCATTAATACAGATAATTGTAAAACAATTGGAGACCATTCAGACAACATGAGCAAATAGGCATAAACAAAGAATGTACCTATACAAAGCACGAAAAGTAAAACACCTAGACTCCTACGCTTATCCATATGAAAAAACTTTCGCTGACTTATTTATCGGTTATCTTCTCAAAATTTCTTTCTAATTTGAACAAGTACTATTGCCGGAAGTCCAATGTATATTCCCAAGTTCAATGCAATTACGGACAGTCCAAGTCCCAGAACCTCTGATTCGGATTCTGCGCCATCCATGATTGCTAAGCTAGACAGCATCGGGGTCAGTCCGGCTTTTACAACTTCCTTGAACATAGGATTCTCTCTTTCCATGTCAGCGATTGCTGGGCTAAACGAATAGTAGACGTTGTTGAACATGCTCA
>JABHXI010000007.1 GCA_018657375.1 Candidatus Nitrosopumilus sp.
AAGATCAAAAAACCAATGTTATTCCAGATTGGATAAAAAACAACGCAGGATGGTGGGCAGATGGAACAATTGACGATAACTCTTTCGTTCAAGGAATTCAATTCCTAGTTAAAGAAAACATCTTAAAAATTCCGTCTACTGCACAAGGAACTGGCTCTACTGACGAAATCCCATCTTGGATCAAAAACAACGCAGGCTGGTGGGCAGATGGAACAATTGACGATGATGCGTTCATTCAAGGAATTCAATTCTTGATCAAGGAAGGAATTTTAAAAATTTAGTTGTCTACTTTGAATCAAACTATTCCAGTTTCTCTCTCTGTACCTGACTGTGCGATCTTTTTTCAGAATTTTAATTATGCCTAATCCTGTTTCAGAACTTTAAGTTCTTGTATCAATGATTTATAAGACGATTATCGATTTTTGCACTTTATGGCAAAAGTCTATGATGTACCAGCAGACGTCCTAATTGAAAGATTAGCAAATATTCTAAGGAATGAAGATATTCCTGCTCCTTCTTGGGCTCCATTTGTCAAAACTGGAGCACATGCAGATAAACCTCCACAAGACAGTGAATGGTGGCAAACTAGATGTGCATCAATTCTAAGAAAAATTTACTTTAATGGTCCAATTGGTGTTAATGAATTAAAGAAAGACTATGGTGGTGGCAGACCATCTGGATATGGTGCTGCTCATCATAAAGATGCAAGTGGTGCAATTATTCGTACTGCAATTCAAGGATTAGAGAAACTTGGATATTTAGAAAAAATTGAAAAGAAAGGCAGAGTTGTTTCTAAAAATGGAATGCAAAAACTAGATAGACTTGCAACTGAAATCCTTAACGAGTTAATTTTAGAAAAACCTGAATTAAAAATATACCGTTAGATCAAAATGAGTTTTCCTGAACCAAATGATTTACCACAAGATCATAATCCTAATCATGAGCAGGCAGAACAAAAAGAGCAAATTCTGAGAAAAATCCTTACTCCTGAAGCTAGAATGAGATTAAATAATATCAAAATGGTTAAACCTGAATTATCTGATAACGTAGAACAATTTCTAATTGGAATGGCAACACAAGGAAAAATGCCTGGCCAGATAACCGACGACCAATTAAAAGAGATTCTTTTATCTTCACGGCAACCAAAGCGTGAATTTAAGATGAATCGAGTTTAATACAGAAAAAATATAATTATGGGGAATATTTTTAATTATTCATGAAAGCCGTTACATACAGTGAATACGCACCAGATGATAATTACGCTAAAATCCTTAAAGTCCAGGATATTGACGATCCAAAACCAAAAGCAGATGAAGTAGTTTTTGAAGTAAAATCTGCCGCCCTAAATTATAATGATATTTGGGGAATGAGAGGAGTACCAGTACCTGTTCCATTACCACACGTTTCAGGTTCTGATGCTGCCGGTGATGTTATTGCCGTTGGTGACGATGTTAAAAATATCAAAGTTGGAGATAAGGTAGTATCTCATTCTAACATGTCATGCAGAGTTTGTAAAGCATGTACTGATGGCCGAGAATTTGATTGTATTAAAAGAACAATTTGGGGATTTCAAACTGGTCCAAACTGGGGAGCATTCCAAGAAGTAACACATCTTCCAGAAGTTAACGTCTCAAAAATCCCAGAAGGTCTATCATATGATCAAGCAGCAGCTGCATCAATGACAATATTGACATCTTGGCACATGCTAGTTGGTAGAGCCAAAATAACCCCTGGACAAACCGTTCTAATTATGGGTGGTGGTTCTGGAGTTGGTAGCTTTGGAATTCAAATCGCAAAATTATACAACTGTGATGTTATTGCAACAGCAAGTCCAGACAAACTAGACAAATGTTTAGAACTTGGAGCCGACTTTGCAGTTGACCACAGAAAAGATGACTGGCACAAAGAAGTCAGAGCAATCTCTAAAGAATTAGCAAAGAAAAAAGGCGAAGCACCAGGTATTGATTTATCATTTGATCATATTGGTGAGACACACTGGAACAAACAATTACAATTGTTAAAGTACGGTGCAACACTTGTTTCATGTGGTGCAACCACTGGTTACAATGCACAAACTGATCTTAGACATGTGTTCTTCAAAGGAACTAACATCTTAGGTTCAACACAAGGAACCAAAGCCGAACTTGATCAAGCTCTATACTGGATGGGTCAAGGCAAAATTAAAGCTGCAATTGATTCAACATATACATTTGAACAAGCAGCAGAGGCACATACAAAGATGTTAACTGGAAAAGGCATGTTTGGCAAAATCTTAATGAAGCCTGAAGGCGCTTAGTCATTTAATGACTCAGCTCTTCCGCAGCCTAATTTTTGTACCTGGGAATAATCCAAGGTTTCTTGAAAAGGCAAAGAAGATTCAGGCTGATATTGTTTGTTTTGATTTAGAGGATTCTGTTCCAGATGATGAAAAAATTAGTGCTAGAAAATTAATTAAAAATGCATTAAAATCTAGATCAGAATATTCTTCATCTATTTTTGTTAGAACTAATTCTCCATTATCAGGAAAAATTCCATTAGATCTAAAGGAAATTATTCAAAAAGGAATTGATGGGATAGTTATTCCTAAAGT
>JABHXI010000065.1 GCA_018657375.1 Candidatus Nitrosopumilus sp.
CAAAAAACAGCAGACACCACTCAAAAAACAGCAGACACCACTCAAAAAACAGCAGACACCACTCAAAAAACAGCAGACGTTAGTAAAACAAAATAAGAATTACTTTGTTTTTTTAATTCGATACATGTCTTTATCCAATCTCTTTTTAGCAAATTTGTAATAATCAGGAACAATTTCAAATCCGATAAAACGACGATTAAGAGATTTACTAACAACAGCAGTTTGTCCCGAACCAAGAAAAGGATCAAACACAATATCTTTTTTTTCACTAGAGTACTCCAATAATTTTTTAATTATTTCTGAGGGAAGTTTAGTAGGAGTTTTTTCATCTCCAGTCCAATATTCTCTTTTAATATCCCAAACATCCTCCTTATCACGATAATGAAGACTACGACCATTCTCAGATTTATCCTCTTTTTTAAATCTAGAAAAAGGAAAAAATTTTCGTTGCTTATCATCTTTGCAAACATAAAGACAATGATAATGGGAAGTAACAAATTTCTTTTTTGTCACAACTCCAAATTGATATTTCCAAATAATGTGATTAATAGTTGTAAATCCAACATCATCCAAAGCAGATAATATGTCCTTAAGATTATTCCAGCCTGAAAAAACATACATGCTGCCAGAATCCTTTAAAATTCTAAACGCTTCACTCATCCAAGAGAATGTGAAATCATAGTAATCCTCAGGCTTGATTTCATTATAACCAGATAACACATTGGAAGTAGTTCGATTGTAATTGGCTTTTTTTGCTTTAAAATTAATAGCAAATGGAGGATCAGTAATTACAAGGTCAATTTTATTTTTAGGAATCAATTTCATCCCATCAATACAATTTTGATTGTAAATATGATTAATTTCTATTTTTTTCATTTTTAAATTGAAGATTGTTTCTAGGTTAATAATCTCATTGGTTATAAAAAAATTAAACAATAAATCACATGATATTTCTTATTTATTAGATCTTGAAATTTTCATGTCCAAAATGTAAATCAAAAATTGAAATTCAAAAAACATTCAACAAAAAAATGCATGTGTCTTGTAGTAAATGCGGTATTGAAGACATACTAGAATTTTCAAAAAATCCAGACGAAGTATTTCTAGAATTTCTAGAAAGATTTGATAAAGGATTAGTTACTGAAAAAGGGCTCACTGAAGGATTGACAGACGAAGGGATCATCAGATCAGAAAAAGAAATTAAAGAAATGATTGGAAAAACTAGTCCAGAAAAATTTATTGAGAAAATTTTATTTTCAAAAAAAGATTTTATTTCAGATTATAAAATTTTGAAGAATTCTGAGCCTAAAATGGGATGTAAAGTTGAAGAATTAGGATTAAATGAAAATATCTCAGATTATCTTAAGGAATTAAAAATAAATCAGTTTTATAAATTTCAAGAGGATGCAATTCAAGAAATAGTATTTGGAGAAAATATTGTAATTGAAGCACCAACAGCATCAGGAAAAACAGAGGCATTTTTAATCCCAGTAATTGAAAAAATAAAAAAAGAATCCCATCAAGGAAAAGTATTTGCAATCTTCGTATATCCAACAAAAGCATTAGCCAGAGATCAATTCCCAAAAATTAAGAAATTTGCAGATAAAATTAAAATTAATGTTAAAGTTTTTGATGGAGATACCAAAATAGAAGAGAGGAGAGAAATCAACGATGTCCCACCAGAAATTTTAGTTACTAATTTTGATGTTTTACATTATCACTTATGGCATCAAACAAAATTTTCATCTTTATTAAATTCAGCAAAAATTTTAGTAGTAGATGAAGCACACGTTTATTCAGGAATTTTTGGTTCAAATGTTCACTACATAATAAAAAGACTAAAACGTATTTGTAATAGTAAATTACAATTTATTGCCGCGTCAGCAACACTTGAAGACGCCAAAGCATTTTGTGAGCAATTATTTGGAGAGAAAATGCAAATTATCAAAGGATCAGGTAAAAAAGGGGAAACAGATTTTGTCATGCTGTTTCCATCACTTAGAACACAAAGAAAACTAATGGTAGAATTAACAAAAAAATTAACAGATAAAAATCACAAAACAATGATTTTTAGCAATTCACATTTGAATGCAGAACTTTTAGCAATGCAAGCAAAAAAACAAAAAATTAACATCAAAGTACATCGAGCAGGACTAATGGCAAATTATAGAATGTCAGTAGAAAAACAATTCAAGGAGGATAAACTACAAGCAATTTCATGCACTCCTACGCTTGAATTAGGCATAGATGTGGGAAATGTAGATTGTGTCATATCATCTACAATACCAGTTAACAGACTAACTCAAAGAATAGGAAGAGCTGCAAGAAAAGGTCAAAGAGGATATGCATTTTTGGTGTTAGGAAACGATCCCATTTCCCAATATTACAAAAATCATTCTGATGATTATTTTGAAGATGTTGAAAAAACATACATTGATCCAAATAATCCATTTGTAGAAGAATTTCAAATTTTAGCAATGGCATGTGATAAGCCAATTTCAAAACATGAATTAAAAGAACATCAAGAGGTAATTGAACATCATATCATTAAAGAGAATGTCATAGAATCAAATAATAGAATTATTCCAAATTTTGAAAAAATTAATTTAATTTTAAATGATTACAGCATAAGAGGTATTGGTAAATCAATAGATATTTTTCTAAATGGAAAAAAAGTAGGGGATAGAACATTGCCAATAGCATTAGAAGAACTGCACAAAGATGCAATTTATTTTCTAGCAGGTTCACGTTACAAAGTAAAAGAATTGAATTATCCTGAAAAAAATTATGCCAAAATTGAAAGAATTCCAAAAGACTACCCGTACTATACAAAATCATTAACAGAAGAATGGCCAACAATTGAAACAGTATTTGAAAAAAGAAATGCGGGTGGAATTGAAATAGCATTTTGTAAATTACATATTGAGAAAAAAGTCTATGGCTATGTGAATATAGAATTAGGGCAAGAAGTGACACAAGGTCAAAAAGTGATGTTAGATAAACCTCTAGAATATGATTTCATTACAAAAGGAATTGTATTTCATGCTCCAAGGCCACTAAAAATTATGAATGAATCGGAAGATGAGGAGTACACAGAAGCAAGCGGATATCATGCTACAGAACACATCGTAATTGAGGGTAGCAACATGATCACAGGCGGAGCATCTCAAGATTTAGGAGGAATATCGTTAGGGACTTCAGGTTTAATTTTCATATATGATGGAGCCATCGGAGGTAGCGGTGCAAGTAAAGCATTGTATGACAGATTTGAAAAAGTACTTGAAAGAAGTATGCACATTGTAAAAGAATGCCCTTGCAAAAATGAAGCAGGATGTCCACGATGTACATTTTCATACAGATGTGGAAATAATAATGAATTTCTACATAAATATTCAGCACTGGAAATTTTAGAAAGGATCAACAACGGAGAGAAAACAGAATTAATTGATCCCGTAGAAGGAGACAAACCATTAGTATAGGTCAATGTGAACATGATAATCTAAAACAGCTCAAAAACTCCGAAGTCTTAAGCAATTCAGCAGAGCTAATACTAGGAGTATCATCACAAAGAAAAAGACTACTGAAACATTTCTTACAAGATTAGATATTCGACCAAAGAATACACAAATCAATTTTGTGATAATTATCTAGAAATTCAACATGTTAAAAAAAATTCTTTTTTTAAAGATTTCTGATCATCATTAAATATCATATGAATGTAATTAGTATTAACAAGAAACCACCATGTCTGCGTCGTAGAGTGGTGAGTAAGGAAAACAATTCATGTTAGGATGCGTTTACGTTCTCCATGTTTTCCAGTTCTTTCTTGTTGTTTTAATTTTGTAAATATTGTTAATTTTTTTATATGATGTTAACGCATAGTAATTTGAAGCCAACACAATATTCAATTGTCAAAATAACATCCCATCGTGTTACTGGTGTAAGCCTACCTGCTATGCTACGTAAAGGATGCAAAATAGTTGGCTTTGATTTTTCTCAGTAGGATTCCACATATTAATAAAATAATCATTTTAGTTAAAAATTATTTAACTTAATAATGTTTTATGATTTAATTTTTAAGTAAAATTAGATTATTATTTAAATATGTTAACTACATAATTAAGATGTGAAAATCGGAGCATTACAAAAATGACTACAGCGTATGTGTTAATCAATTGTGATCTTGGTTCAGAAGAAAAAGTAATTTCAGAAATGAAATCAATGGAGGCAGTTGTAGAAGTTCATGGCACATTTGGTGCATATGACATACTAGCTAAAGTAGAAGCCGAATTAGTTGAAAAAGTACGTGAGACAATTACATGGAAGATTAGAAAAATTGAAAAGATTCGTTCGACATTAACACTAATGGGAATTGAAGGGCAAGAGTAA
>JABHXI010000066.1 GCA_018657375.1 Candidatus Nitrosopumilus sp.
AAGAAGCTATGGCATGTTATGATGAATCAATTATGATAAATGATAAATCAGCATATGTGTTGTTTATGAAAAGTAAATTGTTATTTGATTTAGAAAAATACAAAGAATCCATACAATTTTGTGATAAAGCAATCAAGGCAGGCCCTGAAGATTCAGACGTATGGTTTTGTAAAGGTGATTCGTTAAAAAAATTAGGCAAGGACGAGGAAGCAGAAATATGTTTTGTAAGAGCTAAAGAATTAGAAAAGTAAACAGATAGAAAACAACCATTGACTAAAAGACTTCTTTTGGACGGTATTCACCAAACACTTCTCTGAAAGTATTGCTAATTTCACCAGTTGTAGCAAATGCTTTTGCAGCTGTAACTATGTAGGGCATGAGGTTTTCTTCAGTGTCAGCTGCGGCTTGCATTGCAGACAATGCTTTTTCTAATTTTTTAGAATCACGATCTGCACGTAACTTTTTGAGTGCTTTCTTTTGTTGAATTTCAATCCTACCATCAATCCTAAGTAAATCAGGTTGTTCTTCCTCTTCAGAATATTTATTGACACCAACGATGACCCTGTCTCCGCTATCAGTTTCTTTTTTGAGGCGATATGCATTTGCCCTAATTTCAGATTGGAAGAATCCTTTTTCAATTGCCTTAACTGAACCGCCCATTTTTTCTACTTTCTTCAAATATTTCCAGACGTCAGCCTCAATTTGATCACACAGTTCTTCAAGATAATACGAACCAGCAAGTGGATCAGCGGTCTTGGTGATTCCGCTTTCATGTGCTACGATTTGTTGCGTTCTAAGAGCAATTTTTGCAGATTCCTCAGTTGGAAGTGCAAGTGCCTCATCTCTAGAATTTGTATGGAGTGATTGAGTACCACCTGCAACTGCAGCCATTGTTTGGATTGCAACACGTACAATGTTATTATTTGGTTGTTGTGCAGTCAATGACTCACCGCTAGTTTGGGTATGGAATTTTAATTGTAAAGAGCGAGGGTTTTTTGCGCCAAATTTTTCTTTCATAATTTTTGCATACACTTTTCTTGCAACTCTAAACTTTGCAACTTCTTCAAAGAATTCTATAGTGCAACAAAAGAAAAAAGATAACCGAGGTGCAAAGTCATCGATTTTCAATCCTTTGTCAATGCAAGTTTGAATGTATTCAATTGCGTTTGCCAAAGTAAATGCAATCTCTTGTGTTGCAGTGCAACCAGCTTCCCTCATATGATATCCAGATATAGAAACTGGATACCATGAAGGAACTTTTTCTGCACAATATTCAATCATGTCACCAATTAGTCGCATGGAAGGTTGTGGCGGATAAATGTAAGTATTTCTTGCAATGTATTCTTTTAAAATGTCATTTTGAGTAGTTCCGCGCAGTTCATTACTTTTGAATCCCTGAGATTCACCAACTGCGATATAATATGCAAGTAGTGTTGATGCGCTAGAATTAATGGTCATAGATGAGCTGACCTTGCCAAGAGGAATACCGTCAAAGGCAGTCATCATGTCTTTAATGGATGTAATAGAAACACCGACCTTTCCAACTTCGCCTTCAGCCTGTGGGGAATCAGAATCATATCCAATTTGAGTAGGTAAATCAAATGCCATACTAAGACCAGTTTGACCTTTTTCAAGCATGAATTTGAATCGCTCATTAGTTAATTTTGCATCACCGAATCCAGAATACTGTCTCATGGTCCAAAATCTTTCACGGAACATTCCAGGATGTATACCTCGAGTAAAAGGATATTTTCCAGCATCTTCAGCAGGTTTCTTTTTTGGTGATTTTTGATAAATACGTTTAACAGAATATTCAGAATCTGTAAATATTTTCTTCTCAGGATCTTTTGATTTTGTTAATTTTTTTGTAGCCATAATATCACTTTATCAAAGACTTGCTAATTTTAGCACCTGCAGTAAACGGATCCATTTTTTTGGATTCTAGTTTTTTAATATAATTAGAAAATGTATCGTTGGATTCAATCATTTCTTCAACCTTTTCTTTGATGTTATTTAAAACAATGTCTTTCAATTCTGCTTCAAATCGTTCTAAATCCTTCTCAGTTTTAAATTTCATTTTTATTTTCATCATATCGTGTAGTGTTTTTGCAAAAACAGAGATACCTGAATTTTTCTTGACAGATGTTTTCAAAATTGTGGGGTTCCTTTTAGAATCACCAATATAATCACGTACGGCGTCAAAAAGTTGGTTGGTTCCAGCAAGATCACTTTTGTTTACCACATAGATATCGCCAATTTCAGTCAAACCAGCTTTAATGGTTTGGATGCTATCGCCAGTATTTGGATTAAAAACAACTACAGTGATATCGGCAATATTGGATATTTCAACTTCAGTTTGACCGGCTCCGACACTTTCAATAATTATAGGGTTAAAACCAGCATACTCCAAAACTCTGATACTATTTCGCAACGAACGTGAAACAGCTCCAGTTGCACCTCTTGACGCAATGCTTCGGATATAAGTTCCAGAGTCAGTAGATTCAGTCATCCTAACCCTATCACCAAGAATAGCACCTCCAGTAACATGGCTAGTAGGATCAATTGCCAAAACAGCAGGTTTGGCACCCAATTTTTTTAATGAAATTGCAGTTTTGTTAATCAGAGAGCTTTTTCCAGCTCCTGCAGGTCCAGTAATACCAATAATGCTAGAATTGCCAGAATCTTTAAAAATTATTTTTAAGAGTTTTTTTGTTTCTTTTGGATCGTTCTCAACGATTGAGATTGCTTTTGCAATCGCTCCACGTTTACCTTTTTTTAAATCAGAAAGTAAATCCACCATACAATTAATTTTACAGAGTACAATAAAATCTTGTTTATGATCTAAGGAGTGGAATAGATAGTGTTTGGAGTCGGAGAGTTTAGTTCATGAATCTCAGTTTTTAATTGAACATGTCCAAATTCCTCATGCTCAATTTCCAGAACTACAGGGTGAACCTCCCAACCGTATTTTGGCACATTTGGAAATTGAATAATTTCTATAAATTCTGAATCAGAGAATGTTTTTTGGAAGGAAGTCTCCATTCCAAGAATTTCAAGTGTAACTGAATTTGTTTTATCAGATTTGTCAACATATGAAACTTCGACATAGCCAGCATCATAATAAATTGCGTTTATCTTAAAATTTTCACGGAGTGGATCCTTGTCATCAGTCGCACCTCCAGTTAAAAAAACGAGTGCCATTATTGTAAAAACACCAAGAACCAATGGGGGGCCTAGTTTTTTAGCCATGTTTGAATTCTTTCTTCATACTTCTAAGGAACCTAGAATTTATTCGAATTCTCTCCAAAGTTTGAGTTTGTGTTCTCTCAGTTCCAGGAGTAGGGTTATTTTTAAAAAATAGTTTAATTTCTTTTTCCATAGAATCATCAGCAACACCGACAATGCTAGCTACAATTCTATTAAACAGCGGGTTTCCATGTCCGACTTTTTTATTAATTTTTTTCCAATTTTTATTCAGCCATTGCCACAATACCTTATCACCGTGAGGATTTCCAGCAACTTTCATTATTGGCAATTGCATGTTTTGAGAACGAACATCGGACGTTTGTGAGAAATTAAGCGTTTTAAGAAGCAGTTTTTTGTTTTGAAATCCACACATTGCACCTAGGAAACGAAGTTTTTGTTCCATTGTTTTTGCATTTGTATACAATTTCTTTAACTCATCGAATGTTTTTGCATT